>NZ_JBFAVD010000020.1:0-164178 GCF_040679615.1 Streptomyces sp. NPDC052225
GTTCCCCGCGCCCCTGAAATGCAGACGCTTCGCGTCGCATTTCCCCGATAAAGGCTGAGCGGCGAAGCCGCTCGCCTTTAGGGGCGCGGGGAACTGCGCGACCAGCCCCCACTCACCCGCAGACGATCAGCTGGCGGCCTCCAGATCGACCGGCCCGACCCCCGCCCGCCGCGCCAGAGCGACCGCGGCCAGCGTCGAGTGGACCCCGAGCTTCCCCAGCACGTTCTGCATATGCGTCCGTACCGTGTGCGGGGACAGGAACAGCCGCTCCGCCACCGCCTTGCGGCCGAGCCCCGCCACCATGCAGCGCAGCACCTCGCGCTCGCGGGGCGTGAGGGACTCCACGAGCCGCTCCGACTCCGTACGGTGCTTGCGCGCGGCCGTCAGCTCGCGCAGGACCCCGGTCAGGAGCGCCGGCGGCAGATGCGTCTCGTCCCGCAGCACTCCCCGTATGACGGTCAACAGGCGCGACAGGGAACAGTCCTTGGCGACCCAGCCCGACGCACCGGCCTGGAGCGCGAGCGCCGCCCGGCGCGGATCGTCCCGCTCGGCGAGCACCACCGTACGGACGGCGGGCTGGCCGGAGCGGACGCCGGCGACCAGGGAGATGCCGTCGACCAGGCCGTCCTGCGCGGCACTGTCGGGCACGACGGTGGGCGGGCGCATGCCCTGGAGGGACGCGGCACCGAGGTCCGCGTCGACGAGCAGCACATCGAATCTGCGCCCCTCGGCGGCCGCCCGGTCGAGGCAGCGCAGGGCGGCGGGGCCGCTGCCGGCCGCGGATACGTCGACGTCGGGCTCGGCGGCGAGCGCCGCGGCGAGAGACTCGGCGAAGATGCGATGGTCGTCGACGACAAGTACGCGTATGCGAACCACTGATAACCCCCACTGGTCGGGGGACGGACCAACGCAGGTACGGCGCCCGAAGCGCAGGTCACCGCAGCCGCACGGCCGCCGCCGTACCGAACTGCTACCCCCACTCCGGGCGTCGTACCCGGCTGTCTCGCCCCCTGATCAGCACCGGCCCCCACCGGTGCTGTCCTCAGAGTAGGGCCGACGGCCGGGAGGGGAAGCCAATTCGCAGAACTGGTTGCCGTTGACCGACCCGCGACTGTCCAGCGCGTTTATGGTGAGGCCCATGTTTCGCATTGAGACAGAAGTCGACAAAGAGCGCGGGCTTCTGCTCCGGTCGCTGCTCCAGGAGACCAACACGGCGGCGTCGCCCGCGCTGCGCGAACTGCGCGGCACGCCGGCCGAGCGCGAAACCCCGCTCCAGGTATGGGCATTGGCGGACGACGGCTCACTGGCCGCCGGGCTCGACGCGCACACCTGGGCGACCTGGCTGCATGTGAACCTGCTCTGGGTCGACGCCCGGCACCGCGGTGCGGGCCTCGGCTCGCGCCTGCTCGCGCGGGCCGAGCGGATCGCGCACGAGGAGCGCGACTGCGTCAACTCCCGCGTGGAGACCTGGGACTTCCAGGCGCCCGGCTTCTACCGGCAGCACGGCTACGACGTGGTCGCCGTGGTCCCGGACTACCCACCGGGAGTCAAGGAGTTCACCCTCACCAAACGACTGGCCTGAGCGGCCGCGTCAACTCCCGCGTGGAGACCTGGGCCCGTGCGCGGAGCGCACTACGAGACACAGCCAGGCCCCCGGCTTCTACCGGCAGCACGGCTACGACGTGGTCGCCGTCGTGCCCGACTACCCACCGGGAGTCAAGGAGTTCACCCTCACCAAACGACTGGCCTGAGCCGCTGCGTCAACTCCCGCGTGGAGACCTGGGCCCGTGCGCGGAGCGCACTACGAGACACAGCCAGGCCCCCGGCTTCTACCGGCAGCACGGCTACGACGTGGTCGCCGTCGTGCCCGACTACCCACCGGGAGTCAAGGAGTTCACCCTCACCAAACGACTGGCCTGAGCCGCTGCGTCAACTCCCGCGTGGAGACCTGGGCCCGTGCGCGGAGCGCGGTCGCCGTGGTGCCGGACTACCCGCTGGGAGTCAAGGAGTTCACGCTCACGAAGCGGTTGTGCTCTCCCGGCGGGCGCCCTGCGAAGGCACCGCCGGGAAGACCCGCGGCGTCGTGAACCCGGCCTCGTCGAAGGCGGCGAGGACGGCCTTCGTGACGGCCTCGGCGTCGCCGGTCTCGACCAGGACGATCGCCGAGCCGCCGAAGCCGCCGCCCGTCATCCGGGCGCCGATCGCGCCGGAGGCGTTCGCCGTGGCGACGACCAGGTCCAGCTCGGGGCAGGAGATCCGCAGGTCGTCGCGGAGCGAGACGTGGCCCTCGTTGAGGACCGGGCCGATGGCACGGACGTCGCCGGAGTCGAGCAGATCGATGACGCGCTCGACCCGGTGGTCGTCGGAGACGATGTGCCGGACGTAGCGGACGACCTTCTCGTCCACCCCCGACCGCTCCAACGTCGCGAGGGCGTCGGCCAGTTCGGCGTACGCCACGTCCCGCAGGTGCGAGACGCCGAGGACGCGCGCGCCCTCCTCGCAGCCGGCGCGGCGCTCCGCGTACGCGCCGTCGCCCAGCTCGTGCTTGACGCGGGTGTCGACGACGAGCAGCTGAAGCCCCTGGGAGGCCAGGTCGAACGGGACCTGACGGAGCGACAGGTCACGGCAGTCGAGGTGCAGCGCGTGCCCCTCGGTCGCGCACGCGGACGCCATCTGATCCATCACGCCGCACGGCACACCGACGAAGACGTTCTCGGCGCGCTGCGCGAGGACCGCCAACTCCGGCGCGGTGAGACCGAGTTCGTACAGGTCGTTGAGCGCGAACGCCGTCACGACTTCGAGCGCCGCCGACGAGGACAGGCCCGCACCGGTCGGCACGGTCGAGGCGAGGTGGATGTCCGCGCCGGTGATCGCGTGCCCCGCGTCGCGCAGCGCCCACACGACGCCCGCCGGGTACGCGGCCCAGCCGCCCTGCCCGTACGTGCCGAGCGGGGTCAGTTCGTCGACGCGCAGTTCGGCGACGGGGGCGTCGATGTCGGCGGAGTGCAGGCGCAGCACCCCGTCGGTCCGCCTGGCGACCGCCGCGACCGCGGTGTGCGGCAGCGCGAGCGGCATGACGAAGCCCTCGTTGAAGTCGGTGTACTCGCCGATGAGGTTGACGCGGCCGGGGGCCGCCCACACACCCGAGGGCTCGTACCCGTACAGATCGGTGAACTGCGCGGCGACAGACATGAGTTGGCTCCTAGCCCTGCTTGCGTCTTACGACTGCTGGCGCGCCTGGGCGAACTGCCAGGCGTCGGCGACGATTCCCGCGAGGTCCGCGCGGGACGGGTTCCAGCCGAGGCGCTCGCGCGCGGTGGCGGCCGAGGCGACCAGGACGGCCGGGTCGCCGCCGCGGCGCGGGGCGGCGACCTCGGGGATCGGGTGCCCGGTGACCTGGCGGACGGTCTCGATGACCTCGCGGACGGAGAACCCGTTGCCGTTGCCCAGGTTGCAGATCAGGTGCTCGCCGGGCTGCGCGGCCTCGACGGCGAGGAGGTGGGCCTCGGCGAGGTCGGCGACGTGGATGTAGTCGCGGATGCAGGTGCCGTCCGGCGTCGGGTAGTCGTCGCCGTAGACCGAGATGGCTTCGCGCCTGCCCTGCGCGACCTGAAGGACGAGCGGGATGAGGTGCGACTCGGGGTCGTGGCGCTCGCCGCAACTGCCGTACGCGCCCGCGACGTTGAAGTACCGCAGCGACACCGCGGCGAGCCCGTGCGCGGCCGCCTCACCGGTGATCATGTGGTCGACGGCGAGCTTCGAGGCGCCGTACGGCGAGGTGGGGGCCGTCGGGTCGGACTCGGTGATCGGGGTGTTCACCGGCTCGCCGTAGGTGGCGGCGGTGGAGGAGAAGACCAGCTTCTTCACGCCCGCCGTGCGCATCGCGGCGAGCAGTTCCATCGTGCCGCCGACGTTGTTGTCCCAGTACTTCTCGGGCTTCACGACGGACTCGCCGACCTGCGAGAAGGCGGCGAAGTGCAGCACGGCGTCGTACGAGTCGTCGAGGTGCTTGCCCGCGTCGCGGATGTCGGCCTCGATGAAGGCCGCCCCGGCGGGGACGCCTACGCGGAAGCCGGTGGAGAGGTTGTCGAGGACGGTGACCTCATGGCCCGCCTCAAGGAGGTGCTGCGCGACGACGCTGCCGACATAGCCGGCGCCGCCGGTCACCAGGTACTTACCCATTACTTGCTCGCTACCTCTCGCAGTCGCTCGGCCGCGGTCTCCGGCGGCACGTCGTTGATGAACACGCTCATGCCGGACTCGGAACCCGCGAGGAACTTCAGCTTGCCGGAAGTGCGGCGGATGGTGAAAAGCTCGAGGTGCAGCGCGAAGTCGTCACGGTTGACACCCTCGAACTCGTCCAGCGTGCCGAACGGCGCCTGGTGCCAGGCCGCGATGTACGGCGTCACCGGCTGGTCCTCCCCGAAGATCCGGTCGAAGCGCCTCAAGAGTTCCAGATAGATCTTGGGGAACTCTGTGCGCGCCTCGTCGTCCAGCCCGAGCAGGTCCGGCACCTGGCGCCTGGGGTAGAGGTGCACCTCGTACGGCCAGTGCGCGGCGTACGGCACGAAGGCCACCCAGTGCTCGCCCTCCAGGACGATCCGCGACCCGTCCTCCCGCTCCTTGTCCACGACGTCGGCGAAGAGGTTGCGGCCGCCGGTCTGCTCCTTGTACTCGGCGGCCGAGCGCAGCATCAGTGCCGTACGCGGTGTGGTGAAGGGGTAGCCGTAGATCTGGCCGTGCGGGTGGCCGAGGGTCACGCCGATCTCGGCGCCGCGGTTCTCGAAGCAGAAGACCTGCTCGACGGAGTCGAGGTGGGAGAGCTCCGCGGTGCGGTCGGTCCACGCCTCCAGGACGAGTCCGGCCTGCTCCTCACTGAGGTCGGCGAAGGACTTGTTGTGGTCGGAGGTGAAGCACACCACCTCGCAGCGCCCCGCGTCACCGGCGAGCGAGGGGAAGCGGTTCTCGAAGACGACCACGTCGTACGAGGAGTCGGGGATCTCGCTCAGCCGCTCGCCCTCGGACGGGCACAGCGGGCACTCGTCGGCCGGCGGGTGGTAGGTGCGGCCCTGGCGGTGCGAGGCGATCGCGACCGCGTCGCCGAGCAGCGGGTCACGGCGCACCTCGGACGTGGTGACCGTGGGCTCCAGGGGCCGGCGGTCCACGGCGTCCCGGACGACGTCGTCGCGCGAGTCGTAGTAGATGAGCTCGCGCCCATCGGCAAGGCGGGTCGACGTCTTCTTCACGAGACCGATGCTCCTCATCGCGCCTGCACGGCACACACGGGATAACCAAACAGAACCGAACACAACAAAGCATAAGCCAACAGGCGAGTCAAGAGATGGGCAAGGGACCGGCGCCAAGGAGGGCTGTGCACTTTCTGTGCTGACCTGATCACTTCACCTGGAGGCGTCGATCACAATCAAACAAAGAACACCACTCGAACTGTTCACTTCTTGGAGCCGGAGGCGTAGGTTCCGGGTTGTTTGAGTTCGAAAGTTCGCGCAACGAAGCGAGTTCCCCATGCAGTCCCCCACAACAACGCTGGCGGCAGGGCTACGGCTGCCCACCAACGGCCTCGACTACGCGATCCTCGCGATCTACTTCGTCGTCGTCCTCGGCATCGGCTTCGCGGCCCGCCGCTCGGTGAAGACCAGCCTCGACTTCTTCCTGTCCGGCCGCTCCCTGCCCGCGTGGGTGACCGGCCTCGCCTTCGTCGCGGCCAACCTGGGCGCGACCGAGATCCTCGGCATGGCGGCGACCGGCGCGCAGTACGGCGTCGCGGTCGTCCACTGGTACTGGATCGGCGCCATCCCGGCCATGGTCTTCCTCGGCCTGGTCATGATGCCGTTCTACTACCGCAGCAAGGTCCGCTCGGTGCCGGAGTTCCTGCTCCAGCGCTTCGACAAGTCGGCGCACCTGCTCAGCTCGGTCCTCTTCGCCTTCGCGGCGATCCTGATCGCGGGCGTGAACCTCTACGCCCTGTCGATCGTCGTCGAGGCGCTGCTCGGCTGGCCGCAGTGGGTGGCCATCGTGGTCGCGGGCGTCTTCGTCCTCGCGTACATCACGATCGGCGGCCTCTCCTCGGCCATCTACAACGAGGTCCTCCAGTTCTTCGTGATCCTGGCGGCCCTCATACCGATCTGCATCATCGGCCTCAAGCGCGTCGGCGGCTGGGGCGGCATGACGGACTCCCTGGAGTCCGCGCACGGCCACAACTTCCTCTCGGCGTGGGGCGGCACCGGCATCGGCCAGGCCAACCCGCTCGGCGCGAACTGGCTGACGATCATCCTCGGCCTGGGCTTCGTGCTCTCCTTCGGCTACTGGACCACCAACTTCGCGGAGGTCCAGCGCGCCCTGTCGGCGAAGAACCTGAGCGCGGCCCAGCGCACCCCGCTCATCGCCGCCTTCCCGAAGATCTTCATCGTCTTCCTGGTGATGATCCCGGGCATGGTCGCCGCGGTCCTGGTCCCGAAGATCGGCATGGCCGGCTCGGACCTGACGTACAACGACGCGATCCCGTACCTGATGCAGGAACTGCTCCCCAACGGTGTCCTCGGCATCGCGGTGACGGGCCTCCTGGCCGCCTTCATGGCAGGCATGGCGGCGAACGTGTCGTCCTTCAACACGGTGTTCACGTACGACATCTGGGCCAAGTACGTGAAGACGGACAAGCCCGACGGCTACTACCTGAAGTTCGGTCGTCTGATCACCGCGATCGGCGTGGTGCTCTCCATAGGCACGGCCTTCATCGCCTCGTCCTTCTCGAACATCATGGGTTACCTCCAGACGCTGTTCTCCTTCTTCAACGTCCCGATGTTCGTGGTCTTCATCATCGGCATGTTCTGGAAGCGCGCGTCCATGAAGTCCGGTGTCTGGGGCCTGGTGGCCGGCACCACGGCGGCGATGCTGAACTACTTCTGGATCTACAAGCAGGGCGTCATCGACATCCCGACCGACCAGGGCGCCAACTTCGTCTCGGCGATCGTCGGCTTCGTCGCGGGCGCGGTCGTCATGGTCGTCGTCACCCTCTTCACGGCCCCCAAGCCGGAGGCGGAGCTCGCCGGTCTCGTCTACGGCACGACGGCCCCGGGCCTGGAGGAGCCGCCCGCCGAGGGCGACGACGCCTGGTACCGCAAGCCGGCCCTGCTCGGCTGGGGCGCGATCGTCCTCGCCGCCCTGTGCTACCTCCCCTACTCCCTCTGATCGGAGGCGACGTCTCTCATGTCTGAACTCCAGAACGAAGTCTCCGAGTTGGAGCGCAAGTCGGCGACGGCGGCCCGCCTCTTCGACATCCGTCGCATCATCGGCGGCCTGTTCGTCCTCTACGGAGTCATCGTCACGATCGCCGGCATCACGGCGTCCGACGCGGACCTCAAGAAGGCCGAGAACATCAACATCAACCTCTGGACGGGTCTCGGCATGCTCGTCCTGGGCCTGTTCTTCCTGGTCTGGCTGAAGCTCCGCCCGACGGCCCCGCCGACACCGGAGGAGTCCGAGCAGCCGTAGCGGCCTCGGCAACGCGCCCCTGAGGAGCCGGAGTTCATCTTCCTCCACGGAGATGGGCTCCGGCTCTTTCGGCTCGGCGTGGGCGGTACGGCTCGGCCCGCGCGGGCCCGCCGGTGGCTTGCGGCCATGCCTCTCAAGGCTCCGCGGCCCTGAGAGGCAGCACGCCGAACGCACGACGTCCCGCTGCGCCGAAGCGGAGCGGGACGTGATGTGGAGCGCCGGGCAGGCCTTGCACCTGCATTTCCCCGCAGGAAGCGGGGCGTCTTTCCTTGGACCACCAACGCATCGCCCTGCACCGCGTGTTGCGGTGACGAGCGCAAGATCGACTATAGCTCAGGATTCCGCTTCGGGCGAGGACGAGGGTGCCGTCGAGGGCTGGGCGGATCCGGAGGCGCTCGGCGGGACCGGTCCCGCCCGGTCGAGGAGCCCCGTGCGCGCCGCGAGGGCCGCCGCCTCCAGGCGGGAGCCGACGCCCAGTTTCATCAGGACGCGCTGGACGTGCGTACGGGCCGTGGACGGGGCGATGCCCATGCCGGCCGCGATCAGCCGGGTGTCCTCGCCGTCGGCGACCCTGACCAGGACCTCGACCTCGCGCGGGGTGAGCATCTGGAGGAGCCGCTGCCCCTCGTCGTCGGGCTGCGCGGCCGGGTTCAACAGTTCACTGAACGCGCCCTGGAGCAGGGCGGGGGCCACGGCCGCCTCGCCCGCCCGCGCCTTCATCAGCGCACGCTCGACGCCTTCTATGCGCTCGTCGTGGCGTACGTAACCGGAGGCGCCCGCGGCGAAGGCCGCCGCGATGCCGCGCGGGGACGGGACCGGGCCGAGGACGACCACCGCCACCTGCGGGCGTTCGCGCTTGATGCGGACCACCGGGTCGAACGTGCCCGGTTCCGCCGGGGTCGCCGTGCCCAGGAGACAGACCTCCGGGGCGCGCGAGATGACCAGTTCGGCCGCGCCCGCGGCGGGCGCGGCGGCGGCGAGCACCCGGTGCCCGCGCAGCTTCAGGGCCGAGGCCAGCGCCTCGGCGAGCAGTCGGTGGTCGTCGACCACCATGAGCCGCACTCCCATCGAGCCAACCCCCCAGTTCGCCACAGGAGCCGCACACGACCCCTGGACCCCCCATGGACGAGCGAGCCCCCCGACTCCCCGTCCTTCTTCATCCCCCGGAAGCTACACGCTTGTTCGACGTTGCGCGCCCCCTACCGGTCAGAAGCGGCCCTGAATGCTGAAATCCCCGCCTTTCAGGGGTGATTGGGGCACGGGAGCGCGTACGGCGAGGGCCCCGCGCCCTGGTGACCGGGTGCGGGGCCCTCGCTGCTGCTCAGGCGGCTACTTCGCCACGAAGCCGATCGCCGTGTAGTCCTTCTCGTCCGCCGAGTACGGCGCGCTGATCAGGGCCTTGCCGAAGTACAACCGGCCGTTGGAGTACAGCAGTTCGGAGCCGGAGTTGCCCGGGACCATGCTGCTGATCGCGTCCTTGACCGTCTCCGTCGCCGGGGTCTCCAGAAGCGTCGTCTGCTTCATGGTCTTGGGGTCGAGGGTGACGATCTGGCTGCCCTTGTCGTACGGGCCGTCCTTGTACGCCAGGATGTTGCCGCCGTCCATGCGCATCGGGAAGATCTCGTACTCGCCGCCGTCGGCCCGGTCGCTCGTGGTCTTCCCGGTCTTCAGGTCGTACGACACGATCTCGTTGGTCTGGCCGATGTCGCCGCCCGCGTCGTGCTGGCGGGTGGCCAGGTAGACGCGGCCGTTGCCGACGACGACCTTGGTGCAGCCCTCGATGTGGCCGACCTCGCAGTCGAAGTCGTACTTCTCGTCGTCGATGGAGATCTTCGTGATCAGCTTGCCGTTCTCGTCCATCGAGAAGATGTCGCTGATCGTGCCCGCGGAGTTGTCACCCGCGCCGACGCCGATGACCACCGGGTTCGTCGACAGGAGCTTCGCGTTGTCGACGCCGCTGGCCAGCTTGTACGTCCACTTGGGGCGGCCCGACGTCGGGTCCAGGAGCTGGACCTCGTACTTCTCGTTGTCGTAGTCGCCGCACTTGCGGACCGCGAGGAGCTGCTCGCCGCCGGCGTAGCCGACGTCCTCGCAGGTGCCCTGCTGCGGCTTCCAGAGGATCTTGCCGGACTTGATGTCGAACGCGGCGCCGCCGCGCAGACCGCCGCCGGCCGCCAACGTGTCGCCGGTGATGGACAGTTCCTCGAACGGGATGGCCTCGTCGCCCGAGCCGATGCTCTTCGTCCACTTCTTCTCGCCGCTGTTCACGTCGAAGAGGGTGACCTGGGAGCAGGTCTGGTGCGCGCCGTCCTTGGGACGCTTGGCGTCCTCGCTGACGACGGCGGCCAGGGCGTCCTTGGTGACCGAGGTCGTGGCGCCGCAGGTCTGGCCGGGCAGGTCGAGGGTCCAGGTCTTCTTGCCGGTCGTGGCGTCGTAGCCGACGATCTCGTTGACGCCCGCCTTGGCGTACGTCTTGTCGGTCAGCCAGGAGCCCTTGACGCTGTCGACGTTGTCCTTGCCGACCTTGGGGGCCGGCAACTGCATGGTGATCTGCGCGGAGGTGCTGCCCGGCACCTTCTCCTGCCCCGCGCCGCCGAGGCCGGGGCTGTCCTTGCCCTTGCCGCCGCCCTTCTTGCCGTGGGCGGAGTTCGAGGAGTCGTCCTTGCCGCCGTCGTCGGAACCGGCGTACAGGAAGCCGCCGCCGACGATCAGGGCGATGACGACGACCGCCGCCGTCACGATCCACACGACCGGCGAGACGGACTTCTTGCCGCCACCGCCGCCGGCCGGCGGCATCGGCGCGGTGGGCGGCTGCGGGTAGCCGTACTGCGGCTGCTGGCCGTAGGGCTGCTGGCCGGGGGCGAACTGCTGCTGCCCGTACGGCTGTTGACCGTACGCGGGGGTCGGAGGCTGCTGCGGCTGCTGGCCGGGGTAGCCGTAGCCGGGCTGGCCCTGCGGGGCGGCGGGCGGCTGCGGGTAGCCGTACGCCGGTCCTGCCGGGGCGGCCGGGGCGGCCGGTGCGCCCTGCGGCGGGGGCGGCACGGGGGCGCCGAAGCCGCCGGGCGGGGGCGGGGTGGGCGCGCCGAAGCCACCGGCCGGCGGGGCGGGCGGCGTGTCCTGCGGCTGCTCGGGCTTCTCGGGCTGCTTGCTGAACGCGTCCTGCGGCGGCCCGCTCGGGGGCTGCGGCGGCTGCTGGGGAGGCTGTGGGGGCTGCTGGGGCGGCTGCGTCATGGCGTCGATACCTCGGGGCCTTGCGATATAGGGGACGGGAGGGGGCGGGAGGGGCGTCTGTGACGTCAGTCGCCGTACGCCAGCATCAGCTTCTGCTGACCCTTGGCGCTGCCGGACAGGTTGGTGGCCGAGAGGTAGAAGCGCCCGTCCGCGTACGCGACGTCCTTGGAGTAGAAGCCGCTCTCGATCGACGCCGTACCCGCCGGGTTCTGCAACAGCGTCTTCGGCTGGTGCGTGCCGGACGCCGTCCCGATCTTCAGGACGCGGCCGCCCTCACCCCCGTAACCGGCCTCCATGTACGCGATCACGGCGCCGCCCTCGGTCTTCACCGGGAACATCGACTGGTCCTCGGGGGACTTGACGCGCCACCGCTCCTTGCCGCTGGTGAGGCTGATCGCGACGATCTCGTTGGCGCCGCCGGTCTTGCCCTGCGTCGGCATGTACAGCGTGCTCGTGTCGACGACTGCGCCCTGGCAGCCGCTCAGATCGCGGTTGAGGGAGAAGGAGAACGCGCCCGCGCCGCAGCCCGTGTCGAGCTTGTCGACGCCGACCTCGGCCTGGACCGCGCTCGTGTTCCCCTTGAACGCGGCGATGTTGTACTTCTTGTCGTCCTCGTTGGTGCTGTAGACGACGAGCGGGCTGACCGAGTACACGTTCCCGATCTGCCAGTCCTTGGGGAACTTCTTCGTCCACAGGGCCTTGCCGGTGTCGGGGTCGAGCTGGCGCAGCTCCTCGTGCGGGTTGTTGCCGCCCGCGCCGCAGGACGCCACGGAGAGCAGCTTCTTGCTGTCGCCGGTGTACGCCTTGGGGAAGCAGTCGGTGCCGTACTCCTCGACCGCGAACTTCTTCTTGCCGTCCTTGGCGCTCAGGCCGACACCGGACATCTGGCGGCCGACCATGAGGGTGTCGCCGCCGACGTAGTTGAGGCCGATGCTGGAGCCGGTCCCGTCGAAGAAGCTGTCGTCGTTCTCCTTCTCGGGGATCTTCGCCGTCCAGCCCTTCTTGCCGGTGGCGAGGTCGATCTCCTGCACCTGGTTGCAGTTGGCCTTGTCGGTGTTGCCGCTCATGTACGCCACGACGATCTTCCCGTCGGCGGACGGCGTCTTCGTGACGGAGCAGATCTTCTGCGGCAGCTCGACGGCGGGCCAGCTGATCTTGCCGTCCGCGACGTCGTAGGCCAGGACCTCCTTGTACGCCGCCTTCACCGCGATCTTGTCGGTGATCCACATACCGGGGGCGTCCGCGCCCGAACCGGGCACCTTGGGCGCCGTCTTGTACCAGAGGACCTTCGCCTCGCCGTCCTGGCGGCCCGCGTTGAGGTCCTCCTCGCCGGCGTGGCCGTCGCCCTGGCCGTCGCCCGGGTTGACCGGCGCCGAGGCGGAGGAAGAAGCCTTGGGGTCCTTGTTCTTGCCGGCCTCGTCGTCCTTCTTGTCGTCGTCACCGCCGGACACGGCGACCACCACACCGCCCGCGACGAGCAGCAGCGCGACGGCGCCGCCGACGATCGCCCACGTCCTGCCCTTGATGCCGCCGCCACCGCCGGAGGGCGGGACGGGCGCGCCGGGCGGCTGCTGCGGCGGGTAGCCGTACTGCGGCTGCTGCCCGTAGGGGCCCGGCTGCTGGGCGTACGGGCCCGGCTGCTGGGGCTGGCCGTAGGGGCCCGGCTGCTGCGGCTGGCCGTAGGGTCCGGGCTGCTGGGCGTACGGGCCCGGCTGCGGGGCCTGTCCGTACGGGCCCGGCTGCTGCTGTTGCGGGTAGCCGTACCCGGGCTGCGCCGGGGGCGCCTGCGGCGGGGCCGCCGGCGGTGGCGGCGTCTGCGGGGACCCGGGCTGATCCTGCGGTGCTCCGAAGCCGCCGGACGGCGGCTGGTTGGGCGGCTGAGTCATCAGCGCTCCCCCTTCTCTGCTGATGTACCGGCACGCCTGGGTGTTTTCCGGACGTTCTCAGGTCGGACACGGGGTGCGCTCAGGCCGCCCCCAGCCGCCCTTTCTATCACTCGGTGCACTCGCACACAGGGCCGATCCAACCCCTGTGCCCAAGGGAGGACCGGCCCGTGATGCGTCTGTTACGCGCCTTGCACGCGTCCTTCACGCGTCATGTGCGCCGACTGGCACCCGCCGCCTGCGCCGCCCGTCACGCGTCTTCGGCGAGCTCCAGCCAGCGCATCTCCAACTCCTCGCGCTCCCCCACCAGTTCGCGCAGCTCCGCGTCCAGCTCGGCCACCTTCGCGAAGTCCGTGGCGTTGTCGGCGATCTGGGCGTGCAGCTTGGTCTCGCGGGTGGAGATCTTGTCCAGCTGCCGCTCGATCTTCTGGAGTTCCTTCTTGGCGGCGCGGGCATCGGCGGCGGAGACGCCGGGCTTCTCGGCGGCGGGGGCCGCGGCGGGCGTCGGCACGGCCGCCTCGATCATCCGCTGCCTGCGCTCCAGGTACTCCTCGATGCCGCGCGGCAGCATCCGCAGCGTGGCGTCGCCGAGCAGCGCGAACGTCGTGTCGGTGGTGCGCTCGATGAAGAACCGGTCGTGGGAGATGACGACCATGGACCCGGGCCAGCCGTCGAGCAGGTCCTCCAGCTGGGTCAGGGTCTCGATGTCGAGGTCGTTCGTGGGCTCGTCGAGGAACAGCACGTTCGGCTCGTCCATCAGCAGGCGCAGGAGCTGAAGGCGGCGGCGCTCACCGCCGGAGAGGTCGCCGACCGGCGTCCACTGCTTCTCCTTGCCGAAGCCGAACTGCTCGCACAGCTGGCCCGCGGTCATCTCGCGGCCCTTGCCCAGGTCCACGCGGTCGCGGATCTGCTGCACGGCCTCCAGCACCCGCAGCGCGGGCGGGAGTTCGGTCACGTCCTGCGACAGGTAGGCCAGCCGGACGGTCTTGCCGACGACGATCTTCCCGGCGGCGGGCTGCACATCGCCCTGGCTGGTGGCGGCGTCCGCGAGGGCGCGCAGCAGGGACGTCTTGCCCGCCCCGTTCACCCCGACGAGGCCGACGCGGTCGCCCGGGCCGAGCTGCCAGGTCAGGTGCTTGAGCAGCAGCTTGGGCCCGGCCTGGATCGTCACGTCCTCCAGGTCGAAGACCGTCTTGCCGAGCCGTGCGTTGGCGAACTTCATCAGTTCGCTCTTGTCGCGCGGCTCCGGCACATCGGCGATCAGTTCGTTGGCCGCCTCGATGCGGTAGCGCGGCTTGGAGGTGCGGGCCGGGGCGCCGCGGCGCAGCCAGGCCAGCTCCTTGCGCATCAGGTTCTGCCGCTTGGCCTCCTCGGTCGCGGCGATCCGCTCCCGCTCGGCGCGCGCGAACACGTAGTCCGAGTAGCCGCCCTCGTACTCGTAGACGTCACCGCGCTGGACGTCCCACATGCGGGTGCAGACCTGGTCGAGGAACCAGCGGTCGTGCGTGACGCAGACGAGGGCGGAGCGGCGGGCCTGGAGGTGGCGGGCCAGCCAGGCGATGCCCTCGACGTCGAGGTGGTTGGTCGGCTCGTCGAGGACGAGCAGGTCCGGGTCGTCGATGAGCAGCTTGGCGAGCGCGATACGACGCCGCTCGCCACCGGAGAGCGGACCGATCACGGTGTCCAGGCCCTGCGGGAAGCCGGGCAGGTCGAGACCGCCGAACAGGCCGGTCAGGACGTCGCGGATCTTGGCGCTGCCCGCCCATTCGTGGTCGGCGAGGTCGCCGATCACCTCGTGCCGCACGGTCGCCTCGGGGTCGAGGGAGTCGTGCTGCGTCAGGACGCCCAGGCGCAGGCCGCCGCTGTGCGTGATCCGCCCGGTGTCGGCCTCCTCCAGCTTGGCGAGCATGCGGATGAGGGTCGTCTTCCCGTCTCCGTTGCGCCCGACCACTCCGATCCGGTCACCTTCCGATACGCCGAGGGAGACGCCGTCGAGCAGGGCACGGGTGCCGTAGACCTTCGAGACGTTCTCGACGTTGACCAGATTGACTGCCATTTCGCTCCTGCCACGGTGGGCCCTCGGATGGTGGGCCGACCTTCAAGCGTAGTCGCCGTGGCGGGTGCGACGCGGCGGGCCTCGGTGGCCGGCTCTCAGAACCGCAGCCCGAGGCGGGTGTCCTGGAGGGTGCTGACGGTGCGGACCATGACGATCGCGCAGATGCCCGCGGCCAGGAGTGTCAGGTTCGAGCCGATGAGGACCATCGTCGCGGTGCGGGCGCCTTCCAGCGACGGGTTCGAGTCGTCCATCGCGTTCGCGTACATCGGCCAGCCGAAGCCCGCGAGGACGCTGGAGATCACCCAGCACGCCCACCAGCCGTTGACCACGCCGAGGCCGCCGGGGCGCGGGGCGCCCTGGCTCGCGGCGACGATGTCGTCGGTCATCGCCTTCGGTATCCACCAGTTGGCGAACGGGATGAACCAGGCGCCGACGGCCATCCCCGTGCCGTGCCGGTGGCGGCCGGGGGCGAGGCCCTCCGCGTTGGCCCGCGCCTTGTGGAACCAGACCAGGAACACCGGGGCCGCCGCGAGGAAGCCCAGGAAGATCAGGACGATCGAAGTGCGCCGGAAGTCGTCGATGGACTCCGCCTCGTCCAGGTTCGTCGTCCAGATGCTGCCGAGGGCGTCGTACAGGCGGAAGTCGGCGATCACGCGCAGCAGCGCGAAGGCGCAGACGAGGCCGATGAGGACGGTGACCGCGGTGCTCAGCCCGGACAGACGGGCCGGCGGGCGCATGGCGGCGGCGCCGACGCCCGGGCCCGGGTAGCCGGGGTGGCCGCCGTACTGCGGGGCCGCGTACGGCTGGGCTCCGTGCTGCGGGGTCCCGTGCTGAGGGGTCCCGTGCTGAGGCGCTCCGTACTGCGGGTTCCCGTAGCCGTACGCCGGTGGGGCGGGCGGCGCATAGGGGTTCGGTGCGGGCTGCTGCGGTGGCGGCGGGGCCGCGTAGGCCGTCGGCGTCCCGTCACAGCGCGGGCAGCGTCCGTCCGCCCCCACGAACGCCGATCGGCATCGTGTGCACTCCATGGTCAGGCCCCCCGATTCCCCGTCCCCGCTCCGCTTGTCGGCAACATCAGATTACGGGGACCGGCCGCACGCCGTACCGGCCTGTGGATAACTCTTCCGCACCGGCCCGCCGCCACCCGCCCGAGCACGACGACCTCCCGCGGCCCGGCGATCCGCGCCTGCGGTCCGCCGATGGCCGGCGGCGGCAGCGGGTGGCCGCGCGAGGCGAGCGCCGCGTGCAGGCCGAACAGGGCGACCGTGCCGATCGGGAGTGCGGCGCGGCGCAGGCGGCGACGGCGGCGTCCGGTGGTCTTCATGGACGTAAGAGTGGCGCGGCCGCGATCACCCGGACAGCGCGCACGTACTCAACTCACCACTGAGTACGTGTACGTGGATGCGTGCGTGCGCTTCAGACCAGGGTGGCGCCCGGCGCCGGAGAGGCCGCCACGCGGACCGCCCGGCACGTCCCGGACGCGGCGAGCGCCCCGGCCACCCGGTGCGCCGCCGCCTCGTCCGCCGCGAGGAACGCGGTCGTCGGGCCCGAGCCGGAGACGAGCGCGGCGAGCGCGCCGCCCGCCGTGCCCGCGTCGAGCGTGGCCTTCAGGGACGGGAAGAGGGAGAGCGCGGCGGGCTGGAGGTCGTTGGTGACGGTCGCCGCGAGGGCGTGGACGTCCCCGGTGCGCAGCGCGTCGAGCAGGGCCGGCGAGGCGACCGGTTCGGGGGCCTCGGGGGTGAGCCGGTCGAACTCGCGGTACACGGCGGGGGTGGAGAGCCCGCCGTCCGCGACGGCGAACACCCACCAGAACTGCCCGCCCACGTCGAGGAGTCGGAGCTTCTCGCCGCGCCCGGTGCCGAGCGCCGCCCCGCCGACCAGGCTGAACGGCACGTCGCTGCCCAACTCGGCGCAGATGTCGAGGAGTTCGGCGCGCGACGCGTCGGTGCCCCACAGCGCGTCGCAGGCGACGAGGGCGCCGGCCGCGTCCGCCGAGCCGCCCGCCATGCCGCCCGCGACGGGGATGTCCTTCGCGATGTGGATACGGACGTCAGGGCTGATGCCGTGCCGTTCGGCGAGCGCGATGGCGGCGCGGGCCGCCAAGTTCGTACGGTCCAGGGGGACTTGATCGCTTCCCGGGCCGGTGCACGTAAGAGCGAGGGAGTCGGCGGGGGCCACCGTCACCTCGTCGTACAGGCCGACGGCAAGGAAGACGTTGGCCAGGTCGTGGAAGCCGTCGGGGCGGGCGGCACCGACCGCGAGCTGGACGTTGACCTTGGCGGGGACGCGGACGCTCACGCTCACTGCGCGACCGCCTTGTGCTCGGCGATCCGGGCGAACTCCTCGACCGTCAGGGCCTCGCCGCGCGCCTGCGGCGAGACACCGGCCGCGACGAGCGCCTCCTCGGCGGCGGCGGCCGAACCAGCCCAGCCCGCGAGGGCGGCGCGCAGCGTCTTGCGGCGCTGGGCGAACGCGGCGTCGACGACGGCGAACACCTCCTGCCTCGACGCGGTCGTGGCGATCGGCTCGCTGCGGCGCACGAGCGAGACGAGTCCGCTGTCGACGTTCGGCGCGGGCCAGAAGACGTTGCGGCCGATGGAGCCCGCGCGCTTGACCTCCGCGTACCAGTTGGCCTTCACGGACGGGACGCCGTAGACACGCGAGCCGGGTCCTGCGGCGAGGCGGTCGGCGACCTCGGCCTGGACCATGACGAGGGTGCGCTCGATGGTCGGGAAGGTGTCGAGCATGTGCAGCAGGACGGGGACCGCGACGTTGTACGGCAGGTTCGCGACCAGCGCGGTCGGGGCCGGGCCCGGGAGCTCGGTGACCTGCATCGCGTCGATGTTGACGAGGTCGAACGCGCCCTTCTTCGCCGGGAGGCGGGCCGCGATGGTGGCGGGCAGCGCGGCGGCGAGCGTGTCGTCGATCTCCACCGCGGTGACGTGCCGGGCGACGTCGAGCAGCGCGAGGGTGAGCGAACCGAGGCCCGGGCCGACCTCGACGACCACGTCGTCCTCGGTGACGTCCGCGGTACGGACGATGCGGCGGACCGTGTTGGCGTCGATGACGAAGTTCTGCCCGCGCTGCTTGGTCGGCCGGACGCCGAGGGCTGCCGCGAGCTCGCGGATGTCTGCGGCGCCGAGAAGGGGGCCTTGGGGGTCTGTGGTGCTCACCGGTCAAGGGTAGCCGCGCCCGGGTGGGAGCCTGGCGTGAGCGCTGCCGGGGGGGCGGGGTGCGGGCCCGCTGAAGCGCTCGCCCCGCGCTGGGGGGGGGGGCCGCCTTGCCCACCCTGCCGCCCTTGGCGGCAGATTGCCCGAGGCGGCGAGGCGGAGCCTACCCGTGCAGGCGCGGCCCGCAGTGGGGCCACGGGCTGGCGCCGCGGCGGACGTAGAGCTTCTTCGCGCGGTACGTCTGTTCCGAGGCCGACGCGTCCTGGGGGCGGCCCGAACCGCCGAGGCTCTGCCAGGTCTGGGTGTCGAACTGGTACAGGCCCCCGTACGTGCCGGTCGCGTCCGTCGCGCCCGGGCGCCCGCCCGATTCGCAGGCGGCGAGCCCGGACCAGTTCAGGGAGTCCGCCCCGGCCACGGACGTGGGCATCGGCTTCGTGCCGACCTTCACGAGCTGCGTGCGGGGCTCGCGCACGACCTCGGTCCGCACGCGGCGCGGCTTCTGCTTGACGCCGTTGACGGTGCGCATCGCGTACGTGACCCGCCTCATGCCGGGCTCCCCGGCCCGGGTCACGACCTCCGTGCCCTGGAAGAGCGTGGCGTCCTGGGTGCGCTCGGTGGCGTACGGGATCGGCTCCTCGCGGACTTCCTTGGTGCCGGTCACCCGCATCACGGTGATGGTCTGCCCGTCGCGCGGGAAGCTGTCCTGCGGCACGGACGTGGTGTCCTGGCCGCGCAGCGAGATCCCGGCCTCGTCGACGGCTTCGCGCACGCTCGCCGCGTTGGTGCGGATGGTGCGGCGCCGCCCGTCGGCCATGATCGTGACGCTGCGCTCGGTGCGGACGTCGAGGTCGAGCCCGTGCCGGTCGATGCGCTTGGAGCGGGACGCGGAGACGTAGGCGCCCTCGGCCCGCACCCCGAGCTGTTTCAGTGCCCCCTCGACGGTGCCCGCGGTCGTCCACACCTCGCGGCGCTGCCCGTCGAGGGTGAGCTGGACGGGGCGGCCGTAGCGGACGGCGACCTCGTCGCCGCTGGCCAGGGCGGCACCGGGGGCCGGTGCGACGAGGTCGTGCTCGCCGATCTCGACGCCTTCGTCGGCGAGGAGTTCGGTGACGTCGTCGGCGAAGGTGTACAGGGTGCGTTCCTTGCCGTCGACGGTGAGCTGGATCGCCTTGTCGTTGGCGACGAACGCGGAGGTGCCGCCCGCCAGGAAGGCGACGACGAGCGCCTGCGGGAGCAGCCTGCGCAGGGTCTCGGGCCGCTGGTCGGTCTTCCTGCGCCGCGCGGCACGGCGCGCGGCGGCCCGGCCACCGCCGTCGGAGGCCGACGCGGGCGCGGGCGCCTGGCGCGGCAGCCGCGGCTCGGTGGGCGCGGCCGCCTGCTCCTGCGCGGGCTCGTACGCGTAGGCGGGCCGGTAGGTGTCGGTGCCCTGGGCGGCATACGTCTCGTAGGGCGCGTACGAGTCAGGCGACGGCGGCTGCGGCTCGTACGGGGGCGTCGCACCACCGCCACCACCGCCGCCGCCGTACGACGGCTGGTACGTCTCGTACGTCTCGTACGGCGAACTGCTCACGACGACGCTCCAGGCGCTCCAGGGTTCCGCCCCCGGAGCGAGGGCGGGTCGGGCGAGCAGAACCTAGCGGAGCGCCCCTCACTCTCCAAAGCAGCGCGACTACGCAGTGTCGCGACTCTGCCCGAAGGTGTACGGGTCCGGTCGTTATCGGTCAGTAACCAAAAGCGCGGGCCGTGTTGGCGGACACCGCGGTCGCGAGGGCGTCCTCCCCGATCCCCCGCACCGCGGCCATGGCGCGGAGCGTGACCGGAATGAGATATGGGGCATTAGGCCGACCGCGGTACGGAGCGGGTGTCAGGAAAGGCGCGTCGGTCTCCACGAGGACGAGTTCGAGGGGCGCCACGGCGAGCGCGTCGCGCAACGGCTGCGCGTTCTTGAAGGTCATATTGCCGGCGAACGACATGAAGTAGCCGTTGCGTGCGCAGACTTGGGCCATCTCCGCGTCGCCGGAATAGCAGTGGAAGACGGTGCGCTCGGGCGCGCCCTCTTCCTTCAGGACGCGTAGCACATCCTCGTGGGCCTCGCGGTCGTGGATGACGAGGGCCTTGCCGTGCCGCTTGGCGATCTCGATGTGCGCGCGGAACGACCGCTCCTGGGCGGCCTTGCCCTCGGGTCCCGTACGGAAGTAGTCGAGGCCGGTCTCGCCGACGCCCTTGACCTGCGGGAGCGCGGCGAGCCGGTCGATCTCCGCGAGTGCCTCGTCGAGCCCGGCGTCGCCGAGCGGCTCACGGGCGCCCTGGCGCGACCAGCCGTCGGGGTCGCCGTGGACGATGCGGGGCGCTTCGTTCGGGTGCAGGGCGACGGTCGCGTGCACACGCGCGTGGGCGGCCGCGAGATCGGCGGCCCAGCGCGATCCGTTCAGGTCGCAGCCGACCTGCACGACGGTCGTCACGCCCACCGACGCCGCCTTGGCGAGGCCCTCCTCCACGGTGCCCGCCTGCATGTCCAGGTGGGTGTGGGAGTCGGCGACCTCGACCGAGAGAGGCGCGGGCAGCGGCGGCGGGGTGACGTCCTTGGCGTGGGGGCTCATGCCCCGATCCTACGAAGTCCTACGACGCCGGCGGAGTGTCCTTGTGGTGGTGACTGAAGGGGTGCAGCAGGTCGGAGAGGTGCCAGTGGTGGTGCTTGGTGCGCTCGGCGGAGTCCGGCTCCGGGACCTCGACGGGCCCGGCCTGCGGGACGCGGTGGTGCGGCAGGGCACGCGAGACGGTGCCCGCCTGCATGATCCGTACGACATGGCCGTCGCAGTTGAGGCAGGTGGGACGGGTCAGGGGTGACGGCACGCGCTCGCCGTTCACCACGTACATCACGAACTCCCCGCCGTCCCCGTCGACGTGGTGCTCAATCTCGTAGGACTGCTCCCAGCCGTGCCCGCAGCGCATGCAGGCGAAGGAATACGACTCGTGGGCGATGGATATCGCCGCGCTGCGGTTGGGTACGGAGGGTGCCTGCGCACCGGTGACCGTCTTGGAGACCGCGAACTCGCTCATGCCAGCTCCTCTTGTCCGCTGGACAAGCGCTGCCGTAAAGGCAGCGTGGGGACGGGTGCGTCCCTTCAACCAGTGGACGCCTCCGGCGGGCCGAACGCAAAAGACCTGTCGACTGTTGGAGCCGATTTGGCTTTTCCCTGTCGAAAAGGCCCTGCTGCCCGGTCTTCGCTTTGCATTTCAGGTTAGTCCTTTACGCACCTATGGGGTGGCTCGATCCGCATTCTTTGCCGCCACCACGGCATCGAAGACCTCGCGCTTGGGTAGCCCCGCCTCCTGCGCGACGGCCGCGATGGCCTCCTTGCGCCGCTCCCCCGCCTCCTCGCGCACCCGCACCCTGCGTACCAGCTCATCGGGGGTGAGGTCGTCGCCCGACTTCTCGGGGGCGCCCTCGACGACGACGGTGATCTCGCCGCGTACGCCCTCCGCCGCCCACTCGGCGAGCTCCTTGAGGGGACCGCGCCTGACCTCCTCGTACGTCTTGGTGAGCTCGCGGCACACGGCGGCCCGCCGCGTCTCGCCGAACGCCTCGACCATCGCGGCGAGGGTGTCGTCGAGGCGGTGCGGGGCCTCGAAGTAGACGAGGGTGCGACGCTCGTCGGCAACGTCCTTCAGGCGGCTCAGGCGCTCGCCCGCCTTGCGCGGCAGGAAGCCCTCGAAGCAGAACCGGTCGACGGGCAGACCGGACAGCGCGAGCGCGGTCAGCACGGCGGACGGCCCCGGTACGGCGGTGACCTTGATGTCCCGCTCGACGGCGGCGGCCACGAGCCGGTACCCGGGGTCGGACACGGACGGCATCCCCGCGTCGGTCACGAGCAGTACGCGCGACCCGGCGAGCAGCGCCTCGACGAGTTCGGGGGTGCGGGCGGCCTCGTTGCCCTCGAAGTACGACACGACCCGCCCGCTGACCTGCACACCCAGCGCCTGCGTGAGCCGCTTCATGCGCCGGGTGTCCTCGGCGGCGACGACATCGGCGACGGCCAGCTCCTGGGCGAGCCGCGGCGGCGCGTCCGAGATGGCCCCGATGGGCGTGCCGGCCAGCACGAGCGTTCCGGCCGAGCCGGCGGACTGGGGGGAATCAAGGCTTCCTGTCACGGTTCCATCCTCGCAGGGACGGCGCACGGGACTCGCACAGCGCGGTTCCCTACGATGGCGCGGTGACCAGTACCGCGTCGTCGTCCAAGCCGACCCCGACCAGCGCCTCGTACGAGCAGGACCTCGCAGGTGAGCGGGCGCCGTCCTCGTGGCTGCGCGGCCTGCGCCGGTTCGGGTACCAGGCGCCGGACAGAAGCGGCGACGTGCGGGAGCGGCTTGTGCCGTCGTTCGCGGCGCCGGGGGCGCGGCTGTGGGCGTCGTTCGGGCTGAGCCGGTTCACGGCCGAGCAGGTCAACCGGATCGTCGGCTGGGCGGGGCCGCTGCTCGTCACGCTGATCGCGGGCGTCCTGCGGTTCTGGAACCTCGGCAGCCCGAAGGCCGTGATATTCGACGAGACGTACTACGCGAAGGACGCGTGGGCGCTGATCCACCGCGGCTTCGAGGTCAACTGGGCGAAGAACGCCAACGACCTGATCCTCCAGAAGAACGGTGACGTGCCGATCCCGCACGACGCCTCGTACGTCGTGCATCCGCCGGTCGGCAAGTACGTCATCGGCATCGGCGAATGGATGTTCGGGTTCAACCCGTTCGGCTGGCGGTTCATGACCGCCGTGCTCGGGACGCTGTGCGTGCTCATGGTCTGCCGGATCGGCCGGCGGCTCTTCCGCTCGACGTTCCTGGGCTGCCTGGCCGGGGCGCTCCTGATGGTCGACGGCCTCGCGTTCGTGATGAGCCGCACCGCGCTGCTCGACTCGGTGCTGGTGTTCTTCGTGCTGGCGGCGTTCGGCTGCCTCGTCGTGGACCGGGACCGGGCGCGCGGGAAGCTGGCCGCGGCGCTCCCCGTCGACGAGCACGGCCTGGTCCGCCCGGACGCGCACATCGCCGAGACGCTGCGCCTCGGGTGGCGCCCGTGGCGGCTGCTCGCCGGGCTCTGCCTGGGCCTCGCGGCGGGCACCAAGTGGAACGGCTTCATCTACCTCGCGGCCTTCGCCCTGATGTCGGTCCTGTGGGACGTCGGCTCGCGGCGCGTGGCGGGGGCCAGGCGCCCGTACCTGGCGGTCCTGAAGCGCGACGTGTGCCCGGCGTTCGTCTCGACCGTGCCGGTCGCCGTCGCCACGTACCTGCTGTCCTGGATCGGCTGGATCCTCTCCCCCGCCGACGGCACCGGCGGCTACTTCCGCAACTGGGCGGCGACCGCCGGCAAGGGCGGCGGTCACACGTGGCTGCCGGACTGGGTGCGCAGCCTGTGGCACTACGAGCACGAGGTCTGGGAGTTCAACACCCACCTCACGTCGAAGCACACGTACCAGTCGAACCCGTGGAGCTGGATGGTCGACGGCCGCCCGGTCTCGTACTTCTACGAGTCCCCGTCGGCCGGCTCACAGGGCTGCCCCGCGGACGCCGCCGACAAGTGCGCCCGCGAGGTCCTCGCCCTCGGCACCCCGCTGCTGTGGTGGGCGGCGTGCTTCGCGCTGCTGTACGTGCTGTGGCGCTGGTTCTTCCGGCGCGACTGGCGCGCGGGCGCGATCGTGTGCGGCATCGCGGCCGGCTACCTGCCCTGGTTCAACTACCAGGAGCGGACGATCTTCTACTTCTACGCGGTCGTCTTCGCGCCGTTCCTGTGTCTCGCGCTCGCGATGCTGCTGGGCGCCGTCATCGGGAAACCGGGGTCGAGCGAACGCCGGCGCGTGATCGGCGCGGCGGGCGCGGGTGTGCTGGTCCTGCTCATCGCGTGGAACTTCATCTACTTCTGGCCGATCTACACCGGCAACGCGATCCCGATGGACTCGTGGCGGTCCCGGATGTGGCTCGATACGTGGATCTAGCCGGGCCCCGCTCCTGACACGGTTTCGGCCGTATTTGTGATCACTCTTCGGACACCTTCGGACACCATCTGGAAAACACCGGGTCGGCCGGACCTCTGACGTGTCTACAGTCCCTCGGGTAAACCTTGGGGAGGGGGGCGCTCATGCGCAAGGAGGTCAAGGTCGCCATCGTCGGCGGGGTGTTCACCGTGATGGTGGGCGGCGCGGGCTACGGGGCCTACAACATCGTCACGGCTGTCAGCGGGGGCGGCAGCGATGGCAGTGCGGCGGCGGGCGGGGAGGTCCGCAGGTCCGGGCCGCCGACGGCCGACGAGATCAAGGACACGTCGCGGAAGTTCCTGGCGGCGTGGGCGAAGAACGACGCCGCGGGCGCGGCGGACTACACGAACTACGCGGAGGACGCGAAGTCCGTGCTCTCCGCCTGGCACGAGGACGCACACGTCACGCACACGGTCCTGACGGCGGGCACGCCGTCCGGCGCCAAGGTCCCGTTCAAGGTCAGGGCCACGGTGTCGTTCGACGGCAAGACGAAGAAGATGGCCTACGACTCGTCGCTCACCGTCGTCCGCGGCGCCACCACGGGCCGCGCCCTGGTGAAGTGGTCGCCGGCCGTGCTGCACCCGGAGTTGAAGGACGGCGACGAGCTCGTCACGGGCGAGTCGGCGGCTCCGGCCATCGAGGCCGTGGACCGCAACGGCGCCGTGCTGACCGCGGAGAAGTACCCGTCGCTGCGCCCGGTCCTCGACCAGCTGCGCACCAAGTACGGGGACGAGGCGGGCGGTTCGGCGGGCATCGAGATGTACGTCAAGCGGCAGGGCGCCGACGGCTCGGCGACCACGAAGACGCTCCTGACGCTGGCCGAGGGCAAGCCGGGCAAGCTGCGCACGACGCTCAGCGCGGGCGTGCAGGCGGCGGCCGAGCAGCAGGTGACCAAGTACGGCAAGTCGTCGGTGGTGGCGGTCAAGCCGTCCACCGGCGAGATCCTCGCGGTCGCCAACCAGGAGAAGGGCGACTTCAATCCCGCGTTCCAGGGCGGCACTCCGCCCGGCTCGGTGATGAAGATCGTGACCGCGGCGGCGCTGATCGACAACGGTGTCGCCTCGGAGGGCGGCGCGGCGCCCTGCCCCGACTCGGCGGTCTCGATGAGCCAGACCTTCCGCAATCTGAAAGGCATGACGCCGAACGAGAACGCGACGCTGTCCGAGAGCTTCGCGCGCTCCTGCAACACGGCCTTCATCAAGCTCTCCGACGAACTCGGGGCGGCGAACTTCGCGTCCGAGGCGACGGAACGGTTCGGCCTCGGCAAGGACTGGAAGACCGGGATCGCCTCCAGGGACGGCTCCGTGGAGACCGACGGGACCTCGAACGACGCCGCCGGGATGATCGGCCAGGGCCTGGTGAAGGTCAACGCGCTCAACATGGCGTCGGTGACGGCGACCGCGATGACCGGCACGTTCCACCAGCCGTACCTCGTCTCGCCCGACCTCGACGACCGTCAGATCGCCACCGCCCAGGGCTTGCGCCCCGGCACCTCGCAGCAGCTGCGGAACATGATGGCGCGCACGGCCGTCAGCGGCACGGCGGCCAACGCGATGGCGGGGGTGCCCTCGCCGAAGGGCGCGAAGACGGGTTCCGCGGAGCTCGACGGACAGGGCACGTCCGACTCCTGGTTCGCCGGGTACAGCAACGACATCGCGGCGGCGGCGACCGTGCCGGCCGGCGGCCACGGTGGCGACGCGGCGGGACCGATCGTGGCGGCCGTCCTCAAAGCGGGTCAGTAGCGCAGCAATGGGTGGCCCCTACGGGGGTCATCAATGCGGGCGGCAAGCCCTTACCACGTACCCGTCACCGTGTCTGCGTCGTTCTGAACCTACGACGGGTGCGCACGGCAGCAAGCCGTAACCTAGGCCCCCCGTAGACCCCCGGAGGAAACGTTGGGCAGCAGAGGCAGGCGCCGCGCCCCGGCGCGCCGCAACACGAACGCCGTCGTGATCGGCGCAGCCGCTGTCGTCGCCGTCGTCGGGGCCGGCGTCGGCGCCTACGCCCTGATGGACAGCGGCTCCGGGGCCTCCGCGTCGGCGGACGAGAAGCCCAAGGTCAAGACGGGACCGCCCGCCGCCAAGGAGGTCCGCACCGCCGCCGACCGGTTCCTGACGGCGTGGCAGTCCGGGGACGTGGCGAAGGCGGCGTCGTACACGGACGACGCGGCCGCCGCGAGGACGGCGCTGACCGGCCTGACCAAGGACGCCCACCTCACCGACGTGAAGCTCACGCCGGGTACGAGGTCGGGCGCCAAGGTTCCCTTCCACGTCACGTCCACGGTCTCGTACGAGGAGAAGGGCGGCAGCAACAACAAGCTGAGCAAGCCGTTCGTGTACGACTCCGCGCTCACCGCCGTGCGTCGCAAGAACGACGGGAAGGTGCTCGTGTCGTGGCAGCCGTCCGTCGTGCACCCGGAGTTGAAGGACGGCGACAAGCTCGTCACCGGTGAGGCGGGCGATCCGCCGGTCAAGGCGGTGGACCGCAACGGCACGGAGCTGGACACGAAGAAGTAC
Organism: Streptomyces sp. NPDC052225; assembly: GCF_040679615.1. Classification (NCBI taxonomy): domain Bacteria; kingdom Bacillati; phylum Actinomycetota; class Actinomycetes; order Kitasatosporales; family Streptomycetaceae; genus Streptomyces; species Streptomyces sp. NPDC052225. The sequence continues at coordinate 26,380 of NZ_JBFAVD010000020.1, forward strand.
CCGTCGCTCGCCACCGTCATCGACGGGCTGCGCGAGAAGTACGGCAAGAAGGCGGGCGGCACCGCCGGCGTCGAACTGCGCATCGCCCGCAAGGAGTCGTCGAAGAAGGGCAGCACCGAGAAGAACGCGCTGCCCGACAAGACCCTCGTCACCCTCTCCGAAGGCACCCCGGGCACCGTCAGGACGACGCTCAGCCCGACCCTCCAGGCCGCCGCCGAGAGCCAGGTCGCCGCGCGCAAGCGGGCCTCGGTCGTCGTGATCCGGCCGTCGACCGGCGAGATCCTGGCGGTGGCGAACTCCAGCCCCGGCTTCAACACGGCGTTCCAGGGCTCGCTCGCGCCCGGCTCCACGATGAAGGTCATCACCTCGTCGCTGCTCCTGGAGAAGGGCCTCGCGAACGTCAACAAGGCGCACCCGTGCCCGAAGTACTTCACGTACGGGCACTGGAAGTTCCAGAACGACGACAAGTTCGAGATCAAGAACGGCACGTTCAGGACGAGCTTCGCGGTCTCCTGCAACACGGCCTTCATCAGCCAGGCGCCGAAGCTGGAGAACGACTCGCTGACCAAGCAGGCGCAGCAGGTGTTCGGGCTCGGGCTCGACAACTGGGCGATCGGCGTGCCGAGCTTCGACGGGGCCGTGCCGGTGCAGTCGCAGGCGCAGATGGCGGCGTCGCTGATCGGGCAGGGCGGGGTGCGGATGAACCCGCTGAACATGGCGTCGGTCGCGGCGACCGTGAAGGACGGCACGTTCCACCAGCCGTACCTGGTCTCGCCGGACGTCGACCACCGCACGCTCGCGCACGCGTCGCGCTCGCTGTCCGCCAAGACCCTCGCGGATCTGCGGGAGTTGATGCACTACACGGCGGTCGCGGGCACGGCGGTGAAGCCGATGTCCGGGCTCGGCTCCGACATGGGCGCGAAGACCGGTTCGGCGGAGGTCGACGGGCAGAAGGAGCCCAACGGCTGGTTCACGGCGTACCGGGGCGACCTCGCGTCGGCGGCGGTGGTGCAGGCGGGCGGGCACGGCGGTGACTCGGCGGGCCCGGTCGTCCGGCAGATGCTGCTCGCCGGCGGCTGACTTCCACCCGTCGATACGCGGTCGCGTGGGCGGTACACGGAGGATTAGCGTGCCGCCCATGACTTCTCCCGAAAGTGCGGCCCATCCCCGGTTCGCCGAGGCCGTGACCGAGCTCGGTCTGGCCGAACTCCTGCCGCGCGTGCGCCGCTTCCCCGAAGCGACCCGCACCGCGCAGGAGGCGGCGGACGCGATCGGCTGCGAGCTGAGCGCCATCTGCAAGTCCCTGGTCTTCGCGGCGGACGGCGTGCCGGTCCTCGTCCTGATGGACGGCGCCTCGCGCGTCGACGTCGAGCTGGTGCGGCGCGAGCTGGGCGCCGAGAAGGTGACGCGGGCGAAGGCGGACGTGGTGCGGGAGTTCACCGGGTACACGATCGGCGGCATCCCGCCCTTCGGGCACGCGAACAGGACGAGGGTCCTCGCGGACAGATCGCTGTTGAACCACGCCACGGTGTGGGCGGCGGCCGGAACCCCGTACGCGGTCTTCCCGATGGAGCCCAAGGAACTGATCGCGCACGCGGGCGCCGCGCTCGTGGACGTCCGCGAATGACCCCGATAGTCACCGCGGCGGTGCTGCTCGCCGCGGTCACCCACGCCTCCTGGAACGCGCTCGCCCACCACATCACCGACAAGCTCGTCGGCTTCACGCTGATCGGCGGCGGGGCGACGCTCATCGGCCTGCTGATGGCGCCGTTCGTACCGCTCCCCGCGGCGGGCGCCTGGCCGTATCTGGTCGTGTCCGCCCTCATCCACATCGTCTACTACGTGCTTCTGATGGCGTCGTTCAAGCTCGGCGACTTCGGGCAGGCGTATCCGATCGCGCGCGGCACGGCGCCGCTCGTGGTGACGGTGCTCGCCGCCGTGTTCGTGGGCGAGGTGCCGGGCGGCTGGCAGGCGGCGGGGGTCGCCGTGTCGTGCGCGGGTCTTACGGGTCTTGCGCTGTGGGGTCTACGGGGTTCAGGGCGGCGCCCCGACTGGAAGGCGCTCGGGGCGGCGCTGGCGACCGGGTTCTCCATCGCGGCGTACACCGTCGTGGACGGTGTGGGGGTACGCGCGTCGGGCTCGTCCATGGGGTACATCGTGTGGCTGATGATCCTGGAGGGCCTTGCCGTACCCGCGTACGCGTGGTGGCGCTGGCGGGGTCGATTCGGCGCGCAGCTCAAGCCGTTCGCGGCGGTCGGGCTGCTCGGCGCCGCGCTGTCCATGACGGCGTACGGGCTCGTCCTGTGGGCCCAGACGCGGGCGGAACTGGCCCCGATCTCGGCGCTGCGGGAGTCGTCGATCATCGTGGGCGCGGTGATCGGGGCGGTGTTCTTCAAGGAGCGGTTCGGGGCGCCGCGGATCGTGGCGGCCGGTGTGATGGTGGCGGGGATCGGGCTGATGCTGCACGCGGGGTGAGCCCGTCGTGCCGGATTCAGTCGGCGATGCCTTTGAAGCCGGTGTTGACCGCGGTGATGCCGCCGTCCACCGGCAGCACCGCCCCCGTGATCCACGCGGCGTCCCGCGACGCGAGGAAGGCGACCGCCGCCGCGATGTCCTCCGGCTCCCCGACCCGGCGCAGCGGGTACAACTCCCTTACGTCGTCCGGGTTCCGGCCCCGGTCGGTCCAGGCGGGGGTGCGGACGGTGCCGGAGGCGACGAGGTTGACGCGGACGCCGCGCGGGCCCGCGTGCCCGGCGAGCGTGCGGGTCAGCGAGACCAGGCCGGCCTTGGCGGCGCTGTACGCGTGGCAGCCGAAGTCCTGAAGGCCGTTGACGGACCCGACGCTGACGATCGCGCCCCGGCCGGAGGCGACGAGGTGCGGCAGCGCGGCGCGGGCGCAGCGGTAGGCGCCGGTGAGGCTGATGTCGAGGTCGCGGGCCCACGCCTCGTCGTCCTCGTCCTCGAAGAGCGGGGCGTCGGGGTGGCAGGCGTAGGCGTTGTTGACGAGGACGTCGAGCCGTCCGAAGGTGTCGACGGCGTGCGCGACGGCGGCATCCACGGAGGCCCGTTCGCCGACGTCGCAGACGAACTCCACGGCCCGGTGGCCCAGTTCACGCATTCCGGCCGCGGTCTTGCCCGCCGCTTCCTCATCGACATCGGTCACCAGGACCTGCGCACCTTCGGCGGCGAGACGGTGCGCGACAGCGGCGCCGATACCCTGCCCGGCGGCGGTGACCAGGACTCCGTACCCCTCGAAACGTGTCATGGCGGGGACGCTACCCGGGGGAACCCCGAGGAACGCCTAGGGGTTGCGTGCGGGCCCGACCAGGGTGGTTCCGGAGGGAGTCGGGGGGCCGCGTCGCCAGGATCATCACATGACCTCATCCCGCGCAGCCACACTCACCGCACCCCGCACCGCCTACCTCGTCGGGCCGGTCCTGTTCGGCGCCTACGGTGTGATCCGCCTGCTCGACGGCCTCGACGACGTACGCGGCCCGGGGCTCGCCTGGACCACGGGCCACCTGTGCTTCCTGCTCGGACTCCCCTTCTTCGTACGGGGATTCGCCGCGATGCGGTCGACGGCGGGGCGGCGCGACCGGTGGGCGGCGGCCGGATTCTGGGCGGCGGTGGCGGGAGCGATCGCACTCACCGTGCAGTTCGGGGTGGACATCGTGACGGGCCTGATGGCCGCCGACCACGCCGAAATGGCGCGCCTGTCCGACGACTTCGGGGCGCTGCCCGGCGCGGAGCTCGCGTTCTACGCGATCGGCCCGATGCTCTTCTTCGTCGGCCAGGTGGTCCTGGCCCTGCGCCTCGGCGCACTGCGCAAGCTGCCGCTGTGGTCGCCGTGCCTGGTCTTCGCAACGTCGCTGCTGCCGTTCGCGAGCAAGGACCTGATGCCGTTGGGTGCCGTGCTGCTTCTCCTCGCCTACGCCCCGCTGTGGCGCCCGAGCGCCTCCCGCACCGCCCTGACCAGGGCCTGAGCGCGAGGGTCTGCGGTGACGCCCTTCTGCATGCCGTTGGTGACGTAGCCGAACGCGATGCCGGACTCCGGGTCGGCGAACCCGAGGGCGCCGCCCCGGCCCGGGTGCCCGAACGAGCCGGGACCGAGGAGCGGGGAGGCGACGCCGTGGAGCATGTAGCCGAGGCCGAAGCGGGAGGGGACGACGAGGACGCGGTCGGTGCCGGAGGAGACTTCGGCACGGGCGGCGCGAAGCGTCTCGTCCGTGAACAGGCGTGCACGGCCCGGGAGTTCACCGATCAGCCCGGCATAGAAACGAGCGAGCCCTTCGGCGGTGCCGATGCCGTTCGAACCGGGGAGCTGGGCGGCGCGGTACACCGGGTCGTTCTCGTCCGGCGACGGGGTGATCGCCCCGAAGGCGCGGCGGGTGAGCGACTCGGGGTTCGTGTACGCCTCGGCGATGCCGCGCTTGGGGCGGGCCCGCAGACCGCCGGGCGGGGCGGGCGCCTCGACGGGTCCGACGCGGCCGACCCGGTGGGCCTGCGCGTCCGGGAGCCCGATCCACAGGTCGGCACCGAGCGGCCCGGCGATCTCGTCGGCGACGTACGCCCCGAGGGTCCGGCCGGTGACGCGGCGCACGAGTTCGCCGGTGAGCCAGCTGTACGTCTGCGCGTGGTAACCGTGGTCGGTGCCCGGCGCCCACTCCGGCGCCTGGGCGGCGACGGCCGCGGCGCCGACATCGAGGTCGGCGGCCTCGGCAGGGGTCAGCGGCCGGTCGAGGGCGGGCACCCCGACCCGGTGCGCGAGCACGTCCCGAACGCGGGCGTCCTCCTTGCCGTGGGCCTTGAACTCGGGCCAGTAGGAGGCGACGGGAGCGTCGAGATCGAGCAGCCCGCGCTGATGGAGCAGCAACAGGGCAGCAGCGGAAACGCCCTTGGTGGCCGACCGCAGAATCTGCGCGGTCCCGGACTCCCAGTCCGGCCCGCCGTCGGGGTCGACATCGCGCGACCCCCCGTAGAGCTCGACGACCTTGCGCCCACCGCGATAGACGACGACTCCGGCGCCGCGCTCCCCACGGCCGTCGAAGTTCGCGGCGAAGGCGCCCCGCACGCCTTCGAATCCTTCGGCTACCTGTCCCTGTATGTGCACAGGGAAGAGAACAAGCCGCCGGACCCGAGGATTCCCGGGACGTGCGGCCCCCGGCCGTGCAGGCATCATGCTCCCCATGACCGAACCCACGAACCTGCCGGACGGCTCCGCGCGCGTCCGCAAGGCCCGCCCCGAGGACCTCCCCCGCGTGGCGGAACTGGCCGCGGAACACGCCGCGTACGAAAAGGCGACGCCCCCGGCCCCGGGCCTGGCGGACCGCCTCTCGACCCTCCTCTTCGGCACCCCGGCCCCGCGCCTGCGCTGCTTCGTGGCGGAACTCTCCGGTACGGGCCTGATCGGCTACGCCACGTGCGCCCCGGAACTGTCGACGTGGGACGGCGCGGAGTACCTCCACATGGACTGCCTGTTCCTCGAGAACGGCCACCGCGGCCTTGGCCTGGGCCCCCAACTCGTGGAAGCGGTCAGAGCGGAGGCCGAGGCCCTGGGCCTCACCGAGATCCAGTGGCAGACGCCACCGTGGAACGAGGGCGCGATCCGCTTCTACGACCGCTTGGGCGCGACGGCGAAGGAGAAGCGCCGGTACACGCTGCGGACCGGCGCCTGACGGGGCCGGGGCCCGTGCTGTTCACTTCCGCAGGGTCCGCAGCCTGACAGCGGCCGCGTTCCTGACCCGCTTGGTGCGGCCTCGCCGGGAAAGGAGGTCCAGTAGCGGCGGGTCGGTCCTCTGCTCGACCATTCTTCGCTGGAGCCAGTCAGACCACTCATCGGGGTCGAGCTCCCCTTCAAACTCAAGGGGAGAGTTCAACGTCCGCAGGTCCTGGGACCTGCGCTGTGCGACATCCCGGCCCCGCTCGAAGGCCAGCACTCGGATCCACGACTCGTGCTCGTCCACCGGCAGCCGTTCCAGCATGCGCAGCACGGCCGATGAAGCGACAGCCGGATCGGGTTCGGCCTCCAGGTCCTTCTTCAGGGTCGCCCACGCGTCCGGCGATGCCATCGCCGTCCGATAGCAGGACCAGCGGACATGCTCATCCCCGCTGTCGGCCGTCACCGGCCGGTCCACCGCAGCGTCATGTCCGGCAACCCCTCCATGTTCCCCCGCCCGTCCCCCACGTCGATGACCTGGAAACCGTGATGGGCGTAGAACGCACGCGCCTCGGTGTTCTGCTGGAAGACGTGCAGGGAGAGGCCGGTCGGGCTGTGGCGGCGGGCCTCGGTGAGGAGGCGGGTGCCGAGGCCCTGGCGGCGGGTGTCCGGGCGCAGGTAGAGGTGGTCCAGCATGTCGCCCTCGACGGCGGCGTACCCGAGGATCTCCGCGTCGCGCTCCGCCACCCAGACCCGGCAGGCGGGGAGGACCGCGTGCTCGATCCATTGGGTGACCTGCGCGTGGTCGTGGGCCGGCGGCGGGAGATACGGCATCGTGGCCGCGCGCGAGTCCAGGTGGACGCGCGCGATCTGCGGCGCGTCCGCCACCGTCGCGAGCCGGATGGTCGTCGCGCCGTCACGGGCACCGTCATCGCTCATGACAGCGAACCTAGCGTTCCGGGCCGGGAGAGTTCACCGGAACCGTCGGTCGTCCGGGCAGGCCCTCCGCGTGGGCCCGTGCGGTCACCGCCCTGGCTTCGGCTGTGGATCATCGCCATCAGCAGCCGGTGGGTCTCGTCGTCGGCGGCTGCCACAAGCCCGCGGCCCCCCTCACCGAGGGGAGCGCCATCGATCCCGGTGACCACGCAGCCGGCGGCCCGGCACAAGGCGATGCCGGCCGCGAAGTGCACGCTCGTGGAGAGGTCGCCGCCGTCGGTGACGTACGCGGCGCGCTTACCGGCAGCCACCCAGGCCAGCGCCAGCGTCGTGGACACGACGCGCGGCCGGAACCGTTCGACGAACTCGGGGTGGGCCAGCAGATCCACGCCCCGGAACCCCGGCGCACTCGGGAACGGCCGGTCCAGGTTGACGTCCACCAGCCGGGTGGCGGCCGTGGGCGTCAGCGGTGCGTCGTCGGCCCCGTCGCGCCGCACCCAGGCCGTCTTCCCATCGGTGACGAAGACCTCGCCGCCGAACGGATCGGCCACGGCTGCCGCCCCGTCGCGCAGCGCCACGTTGACGGCCACCAGCATGGTGCCGACGGCGTAGTTCAGCGTGCCGCACAGGGGGTCCACCAGCCACTGGCGCGCGGCGTCGGCGGCGCCGTGCTGCCCGCCTTCCTCGCCGAGCACCGCGTCATCGGGCCGTGCGGCACGGAGGACGCCGAGGATCGCCTCCTCGGCCTCCACATCGGCGGCGGTGGCGAAGTCCCCCGCACCCTTGTCGATGCGGTCGAGCCGCCGGCCGTACAGGGCGCGGACCACGTCCGCACCGGCCTGCGCCCCGGCTGCCGCGACGGCGGCATCGCCGGAACGCGCGTATGAGTTGCTCACGCCGTGCAGACTATCGAGGCGAAAACCAGCGTCCCCGGCGCCCCTTGCAGGGCAGGGAGCCGGCTCAACTCGCCTGCCCCGCAACCGACTTCGGGTCGAATCCGAACGGCAGCTCAAGACGGTGCGCCCCCATCAGCTCCGCGTCGGCGAGCAGGTCACCGGTCGGGCCGTCCGCCGCGATGACGCCGCCGCTGAGGATGAGGGAGCGCGGGCAGAGTTCGAGGGCGTACGGGAGGTCGTGCGTGACCATGAGGACGGTGACGTCCAACGAGCGCAGGATGTCGGCGAGTTCGCGGCGCGAGGCCGGGTCGAGGTTGGAGGACGGCTCGTCCAGGACGAGGATCTCCGGCTCCATCGCGAGCACCGTCGCCACCGCGACGCGGCGGCGCTGCCCGAAGGAGAGGTGGTGCGGGGGCCGGTCCGCGAACTCCTCCATGCCGACCATGGAGAGCGCCGTGCGGACCCGCGCCTCCAGCTCCGGCCCCTTCAGCCCCGACGCGGCCGGGCCGAAGGCGACGTCCTCGCGGACCGTCGGCATGAACAGCTGGTCGTCCGGGTCCTGGAAGACGATGCCGACCCGGCGCCGGATCTCCGCCATGTGGGCCTTTTCCACGGGCACGCCCGCCACGGTGACCGTGCCGGCGCCGCCCGTGAGGATGCCGTTGAGGTGGAGGACGAGGGTCGTCTTGCCGGCGCCGTTGGGACCGAGGAGCGCCACCCGCTCCCCCTTGGCGACGGAGAAGTCCACACCGAAGAGGGCCTGGTGGCCGTCGGGGTAGGCGAAGGCCAGACCCGAGACGGCAAGAGAAGGGGGAGGAGCAGGGGCGGGAGCAGAAGTCGTCACAGGGTCCATCCCATCAGGCACACCACGAAAGCCGCGAGCGGCAGCGTCAGCGCGTACGACCACTGCGCCCGCGACGCCGTCACCTCGTCGATCACCGGCATCGAACCCGCGTAACCGCGGCTGACCATGGCGAGGTGCACGCGCTCGCCGCGCTCGTAGGAGCGGATGAAGAGGGCGCCCGCGGACTTCGCGAGGACGCCCCAGTGCCGTACGCCCTTCGCCTCGAAGCCGCGCGACTCCCGCGCGATCTTCATCCGGCGCATCTCGTCGGTGATGACGTCGCCGTAGCGGATCATGAACGAGGCGATCTGGACGAGGAGCGGCGGCAGCTTCAGGCGTTGCAGGCCGAGGAGGAGTTCGCGCAGTTCGGTCGTCGAGGCGAGGAGGACCGAGGCCGCCACGCCGAGCGTGCCCTTGGCCAGCACGTTCCACGCGCCCCACAGCCCGCTCTCGCTCAGCGACAGGCCGAGGACCTGCACCTTCTCGCCCTCCGCGACGAACGGCATGAGCACCGCGAACGCGACGAACGGGATCTCGATCAGCAGCCGCTTCAGCAGGAAGCCCGCCGGGACGCGGGCCGCGTACGCCACCGCGCCCAGCAGCACCGCGTACAGCGCGAACGCCCACATCGCCTCGCGCGGCGTGGAGACGACCACGACCACGAAGGCGAAGACGGCCGCGAGCTTCGTGTGCGGGGGCAGGGCGTGGACCGGGGACTGCCCGGCCCGGTAGAGACGGTGTGCGTGGCCCGCTCCCATGTCAGGCCACCGGCTCCTGCGCCCGGACCTCGGTCGAGGCCGCGTCGCTCGTACGGCGCCTGCGCAGCGCCCAGAAGACGCCCGTCCCGGCGACGACGGTCACGCCGACGCCGATGACGCCCGCGAGGCCCCCGGAGAGCCGCGAGTCGGTGATGTTCTTGACGCCGTAGTCGGCGAGCGGGGAGTCGGCGGAGGCGTGTTCCTTCGCCGTACGGTCGATGCCCTCGTCGTGGGCGACCTTCTCCAGGCCGTCCGGGTTGGCGGAGGCGTAGAAGGAGACGAAGCCGGCCAGGACGAGGGACGTGACCAGGCCGATCACCCACACCTTGCGGTGCGAGCGCGCGGCGACGGCGGCCGGGGCGGCGGCGGGCGCGTCGACGAGTTCGCCGCCGACCTTCAGCTTCAGCGGCTTCGTCAGGCCGCGTGCCCCGTGGACCAGGTCGGGCCGGACGGCGACGACCGCGCCGACGGTGAGCGCGGTGATGACCGCCTCGCCGATGCCGATCAGGACGTGGACGCCGACCATCGCGGTGGCGACCTTGCCGATCGAGACGTCGGTCGTCCCTCCGATGGCGTAGACGAGGGTGAAGACGATCGCGGCGGCCGGGACGGAGAGCAGGGCCGCGACGAAGGACGAGACCGTGATGGAGCGGCGGCTGCGCGGCAGCACCTTCACCAGGCCGCGGAAGACGAGGTAGGCGACGACCGTCGTGGTGATCGCCATGTCGGTGATGTTCACGCCGAGGGCCGTCAGGCCGCCGTCGGCGAACAGCACACCCTGCATCAGGAGCACCACGGAGACGCAGAGGACCCCGGTGTAGGGGCCGACGAGTATCGCCGCGAGCGCGCCGCCGAGGAGGTGGCCGCTGGTGCCCGCCGCCACCGGGAAGTTGAGCATCTGGACCGCGAAGATGAACGCCGCGACCAGTCCGGCCAGCGGTGCCGTGCGCTCGTCGAGCTCGCGGCGCGCGCCGCGCAGGCTGACGGCGACGGCGCCCGCGGCGACGACACCGGCGGCCGCCGAGACGGGGGCGTTGATGAATCCGTCGGGTACATGCATGGCAGGGCACTCCGGCGAGGCGATGGACGGCGGGCGAACCGTTCGATGATAGTGCCTTGTTGCGAATAGCTTGCAAGAGCGCCTCGGCGCTAATTGAGCACGGGCGGCCGACGGAAACCCTGGCCCACATAACACCCCATATGGGACATTGGAGAACATGAGCGCCACCGAGCCGTCCGCCGAGCCCGCTGTCGACGCGCCCGTCCCCGCGCCCGTCGAGGCGCCCGTCGAGCAGTACGCCCGCGCCCGTGTCGTCACCGACTCCCCGGACGCGGCCCGTGCCGTCCCGGTGATCCTGCGTTACGACGGTCAGGTGCGCGTCACGCTCCCCGACGCCGGCGAGTGGGTCTTCCCGCGCGACCTCCTGGAGCGCGGCCTGCGCGCCCCCGTCTCCGGCGGCGACATCAGGATCTGGCCGTGCGGCCGGGTCCAGGCGGTCATCGAGTTCCACCGGCACGCGAACGGGCACGCGAGCGGGGCGACGGTCGTGCAGTTCGACGTGAAGGCGCTGATCCGCTTCCTGCGTCGTACGTACACGGCCGCCGCCCCGGCAACTGCTCAGCGCGTCACGCGCTGACCAGCTCCTTGTCGCCGTCGGTCGCCGGCGCGTGCCGGGCGAGGCCCTCGCCCTCCACGTCGACGTTCGGCAGCAGGCGGTCCAGCCACTTCGGCAGCCACCAGGCCCTCTTGCCGAGCAGCGCGAGGACGGCCGGCACGATCGTCATGCGGACGACGAACGCGTCGAAGAACACGGCGATGGCCAGGCCGAAGCCGATCATCTTCACCATCTGCTCGCTGGAGCCGATGAAGCCCGCGAACACCGCGATCATGATGATCGCCGCGGCCGTGACCACCCGCGCCCCGTGCCGGAACCCGGTCACGATCGCCTGCGCGGGCCGCTCCCCATGGACGTACGCCTCCCGCATCCGGGTCACGAGGAACACCTCGTAGTCCATCGCGAGGCCGAAGACGACACCCACCATGAAGATCGGCATCATCGACATGACCGGGCCGGTCTGCTCCACGCCGAACACGGATCCGAGCCAGCCCCACTGGTAGACCGCGACGACGGCGCCGAGCGCGGCGAGCACCGAGAGCAGGAAGCCGAGCGCGGCCTTCAGCGGGACCAGGACCGACCGGAAGACGACCATCAGGAGCAGGAAGGCCAGGCCGACGACGAGTGCCAGATACGGCACGAGCGCGTCGTTCAGCTTCTGCGAGACGTCGATGTTCATGGCGGTGGCGCCGGTGACGGACAGCTCCGCGCCGGTGTCCGCCTTGATGTCCTTGCCCTCGTCACGGATGGCGTGGACGACGTCCTCGGTGTCGACCGACGACGGCTTGTACTTCGAGACGACGCTGATGATCGCCGTGTCACCGGCCTTGTTGAACGTGGCCGGGGCGACGGCCGCGACGCCGTCCGTGTCCTTGATCGCGGTGACGACCCGGTCGACGGCGGCCTTCGGGTCGGCCGCGCCCTTGGCGTCGACGACCGTCATCAGCGGACCGTTGAAGCCCGGACCGAAGCCGTCCGACAGCAGGTCGTACGCCTTGCGCTGGGTGGTGTCGGTGGGCTGGACGCCGTCGTCGGGCAGGCCGAGTTCGAGCGAGGCGACCGGTACGGCGAGCGCGCCGAGGCCGATGACACCGGCGACGAGGACGAGCACCGGGCGGCGCAGCACGAAGCGGGCCCAGCGGGTGCCCATGTTCGCCTTCGCCCCGACGGTCTTCTCCACCGCCTTCTCCGCAGAAAGGGAAGCGGCTGCCTTTCGGGCCTTGCGGCCGTGCACCCGCTTGCCCGCGTAGCCGAGCAGCGCCGGGATCAGGGTCAGTGCGATGAGCACCGCGATGGCGACCGTGCCGGCGGCCGCGATGCCCATCTTCGTCAGCATCGGGATGTTCACGACGGCGAGGCCGACCAGCGCGATGACGACGGTCAGGCCGGCGAAGACGACGGCCGACCCGGCGGTGCCGACGGCCCGGCCCGCGGCCTCCTCTCGCTCACGGCCCTCGGCCAGCTCGGCCCGGTACCGGGAGACGATGAACAGCGCGTAGTCGATGCCGACCGCGAGGCCGATCATCATGGCGAGGGTCGAGGTGGTGGTGCCGAGGTCGAGCGCGTTGGCGAGCGCCGTGATCGACGAGACGCCGATCCCCACGCCGATGAGCGCGGTCAGCAGCGGAAGCCCGGCCGCGATCAGCGAGCCGAAGGTCACGACGAGCACGACGGCCGCGACCGCGATGCCGATGATCTCGGTGGCGCCGGTCTCCGGCATGGCCTGGAGCGCGTCACCGCCGACCTCGACGGTGAGCCCCGTCTCCTCGGCCTGGTCGATGACCTTCTGGAGTGCGTCCCGGTCGGCGTCGGTCAGCTCCATCGAGGAGACCTTGTACGAGGCCGAGGCGTAGGCGATCGTGCCGTCCTTGCTGACCGTCTTCGCGGCGAACGGGTCGGCGACGGACGCGACCTGCTTCGAGCTCGACTTGATCGCGGAGACGGTGTCCTTGATGTCGGCCTTGTTGGCCGCGTCGGTGAGCTTCTCGCCGGCCGGGGCCTTGAAGACGACGCGCGCGGTGGCGCCGTCGGCGGCGGACCCCGGGAAGCGCTGGTCGAGCAGGTCGAAGGCCTTCTGGGCTTCGGTGCCCGGGATCGAGAAGGAACTGGAGGCGGCGGTCGGCGCGGAGGCCGCGCCCACGCCCGCGAGCGTGAGCAGCGCCACCCATATCAGCGCGACGAAGTGCCGTCGGCGAAAGGCGAGTTTGCCGAGTTTGTAGAGGAACGTGGCCACGAGGGCGTACTCCCGGGTTGTCGAGGCAGGGGGCATCGCCCGACGGCGGAGCGGTCGCGTCAGGTCAACTGGTGGAGCTGGTGGAGCTGATGAAGGAGTTACGCGCTGAGGGCGGGGAGGACCACAGCGTCGATGTACGCGATGAGGTAGGCCCGGGTGGGCGGCAGCTCGTCGATGAGCGTGCGGGTGGCGAACGCGCCGATGAGCATGTGGATCACATACTCGAGCGCCGGGTTGTCGGCCCGGATCTCGCCTCTGTCGATCGCCCGCTGGAGCATCCGGTCGAGACCGGACAGCTCGGGGGCGACGATCCACTCCTTGAAGGCGGCGAGCAGATCGGGGTTGGCGTGCACGGCCACCATCAGGCCGCGCATCAGCGCGCTGTTCTGCTCCATGTGACAGTCGTCGTCGCGGACGGCCATCGCGTGCAGATCACCGCGCAGGGTGCCGGTGTCGATCTCGTCGAACTGCGGCTTCTGGCTCCGCAGCGCCTTCACGACCAGCTCGGCCTTGCCGCCCCACTGGCGGTAGAGCGTCGCCTTGCTGGACCGGGTCCTGGTGGCCACGGCGTCCATCGTCAGGGCGTCGTAACCGACCTCACGGAGCAGGTCGAGCACGGCCCCGTACAGCTCGGCCTCGCGCTCGGGCGTGATCCGGCTGCGTCGCGTCACCGCTTCTGCGGCCATGACCCGCACCTTCCTCTCCGTGTCCGTACGCCCTGAAACATACCCCTCCCACTAACGAAACGAAACCGTTTCGTACGTGGCAAGCGCCACATCCCGAGCCGACCCCCGGTTGCCGGACACCTCGTCGCGGAAAAGCATGAGGAGGTGACCGAGGACGCAGAGACCCAGGCCTACCTACGATTCCCGCACCTCAGCGGCGACCGCGTCTGTTTCGTGGCGGAGGACGACCTATGGGTCGCCCCCCTGGACGGCTCCGAACGCGCCTGGCGCCTCACCGCCGACCGCACCAAGATCGGACACCCGCGCTTCGCCCCCGACGGCCGCCACATCGCGTACACGACCTGGCGCAGCCTCGACCCGGAGATCCACCTGGCGCCGGTCGACGGCGGCCCGGCGCGCAGGCTCACCTACTGGGGCAGCGCCGACACCCAGGTGCGCGGCTGGACCCCCGACGGGCACATCCTCGCCGTCGCCTCGCACGGCGAACCGTTCTCGTACTTCACGTTCGCCTACGACCTGCCCACCGACGGCTCCCCCGGCGGCAAGCTCCCCTGGGGCCCGGTCTCCGACATCCAGATCGCCGACATCGACGGCGAGCGGCGGACGCTGCTCCTGACCGGTACGCCGCCGCACGAGCCGGCCGCCTGGAAGCGGTACCGGGGCGGTGCGCAGGGCCGCCTGTGGGTGCACGGGCAGCGGATCCTCGCCGACCTCGACGGGCACCTCGACGCCCCGATGTTCGTCGGCGGCCGGATCGCGTTCCTCTCCGACCACGAGGGCGTGGGCAACGTCTACTCGTGCCTGCCCGACGGCTCCGACCTGACCCGGCACACCGACCACGACGCCTTCTACGCCCGGCACGCCGCCGGCGACGGCAGCCGCATCGTCTACCAGTGCGCGGGCGACCTCTGGCTCCTCGACGGCCTCGCCCCCGACGCCCGCCCCACCAAGCTCCACGTCCGGCTCGGCGGCCCGCGCACCGGGCGCCGCAGCTACCAGGTGCCGGCCGCGAACCACATCGACTCGCTCTCGGTCGACGAGACGGGCCGGGCCAGCGCGGTCGTCGTGCGCGGCAGCCTGTACTGGCTGACCCACCGCGACGGCCCGGCCCGCACCATCACCGACACCCCGGGCGTGCGCGTGCGGCTGCCGGAGATGCTGGGCTCCGGCGGGCAGGTCGCGTACGTCACCGACGCCGAGGGCGACGACGCCATCGAGATCGCCTACCTGCCGCGCGCCAGCGGCGACCGCGAGCCGCGCCGCCTCGCCTCGGGCGGGCTCGGCCGCGTCCAGGAGCTGGTCGCCGACCCCGACGGCGAGCGCCTCGCCATCGCCTCGAACGACGGCCGCCTCCTCCTGATCGACGCGACCGAGGAGTCGAACGGCGAGGTCACCGAGTTGATCCGGTCCACGAACGGGCCCGTGCGCGACCTCGCCTTCTCGCCCGACGGCGCCTGGCTGACCTGGGCGCACCCCGGCATCGGGCGTTCCCTGCGGCAGATCAAGATGGCCCGTATCAAGGACCGCACGATCGTCGACGTCACCAACGGCCGCTTCGAGGACGAGAACCCGGTCTTCACACGCGACGGCCGCTACCTCGCGTTCCTGTCGTGGCGCGGCTTCGACCCGGTCTACGACGTGCACACCGGGGACCTCTCCTTCCCGCTGGGCTGCCGCCCCTACCTCGTACCGCTCTCCTCGGCCACCCCCTCCCCCTTCGCGCTCTCGCCCGACGGGCGCACGGCCGCCGGCGGTCTCGACCCCGGCGAGGGCACCGGTGACGGCACGCCGACCGTGGAGATCGAGGGCCTGGCCAACCGCGTCGTGCCGTTCCCGGTCGCCGCGTCCAAGTACTCGGCGCTGCACCCGGTCTCCGGCGGCGGCCTGGTCTGGCTGCGCTGGCCGATCTCGGGCGCGCTCGGCGAGACGTTCGCCAACCCTGCCGACACGTCCTCGCAGCCGACCCTCGAACACTTCAACCTGGCCACCGGCAAGAAGACCCAACTCGTCGTCCACATGGACTGGTTCGCGGTCAGCGGCGACGGCACCCGGCTCGTCGTCGGCGACGAGGGCGACCTCCAGTCGGTGCCGTCCACCGAGGCCGGCGACAACGACTCGACCGTCTGGATCGACCTGCGCCGCATCCTGCACGAGGCCGATCCGCCCGCCGAGTGGCGCGGCGCGTTCGACGAGGCGGGCCGCATCATCCGCGCCTACTTCTGGGCCCCCGACATGTGCGGCATCGACTGGGACGGCGTCCTCGACCAGTACCGCCCGCTCGTCGAACGGGTCGCGTCCCCCGACGACTTCGCCGATCTGCTGCGCGAGGTCCTCGGCGAACTGGGCACCTCGCACGCCTACGTCTCCGCCGCCCGCCGCAACGAAGGCCCGCCGCACTACCAGCGCGCCCAGGGCCTGCTCGGCGCCAACTTCGTCTGCCGTGACGGCAATTGGGCCATCTCGCGGATCCTGCCCGGCGACTCGTCCGACTCCAAGGCCCGCTCCCCGCTGGCCGGCACCGGCATCCGCGAGGGCGCGGTCCTCACCCACGTCGACGGCCGCCCGGTGGACCCCGTCACCGGCCCGTTCCCGCTGCTCGCGGGGTCCGGCGGCACGACGGTGGAGCTGACCTTCACCCCCGCCGAGGGCGAGGGCCGCCCCCGCCGCGTCGCCGTCGTCCCGCTCGTCGACGAACGCCCGCTGCGCTACCAGGACTGGGTCGCCAAACGCCGGGCCGTCGTACGGGAGTTGAGCAACGGCAAGTGCGGCTATCTGCACATCCCCGACATGGGCGGCTCCGGCTGGGCCCAGTTCAACCGCGATCTGCGCATGGAGGTCTCGCGGCCCGCCCTCATCGTCGACGTACGAGGAAACGCGGGCGGCCACATCAGCGAGCTGGTCATCGAGAAGCTCACCCGGAAGATCATCGGCTGGGACCTGACCCGGAACGCGCAGGCGGTGTCGTACGCGTCGAATGCCCCTCGGGGCCCCGTCGTCGCCCTGGCCGACGAGGCGACGTCCTCCGACGGCGACATGATCACCGCCGCGTTCAAGCTGCTCGCGCTCGGCCCGGTCGTCGGCCAGCGCACCTGGGGCGGCGTCGTCGGCATGACCGGACGGCACACCCTCGGCGACGGCACGGTGATCACGGTGCCGATGAACGCGGCCTGGTTCCCCGAGTACGGCTGGTCCATCGAGAACCGGGGCGTCGACCCCGACATCGAGGCGCTGCGCACCCCGCTCGACTGGGCGGAGGGCCGGCACGCACAGCTCGACGACGCGGTGGAGCTCGCCCTGAACCTGCTGAAGGAACAGGGCGCCCTCGACCCGCCGGACTACTCGGACGTACCGGACCGTCGCCGCCCGAAGCTGCCGCCCCGGTAAGGGAGTTCACGGGCCAAAGGGAGTTCACAGGCCGAGCCGGAGGGAGTTCACAGGCCGAGGGGAAAAGCAACCGACCCCCGCCCGGCGTCCCGGGCGGGGGTCGATCACGTGAAGACGGACGGACGCGCGGACGCCGTCAGGAGTCCTGGTCGAACCTGTCCTGCGCGTCCTGGGCGGCCTGCTTCGCCTGGTCCTGGGCCTGCGAGCCGCGCTCGCCCGCCTCGTCCCTGGCCTGCTGCGCGCGGTCGCTCGCCTGGTCCTTGCCGCCGCTCGCGGCGTCCTTGGCCTTGTTGGCGAGCTCTTCGCCCTTGTCCTTGAACTGGTCCATGATGCCCATGCTGGTCACTCCTGTAGTGGGTGAGGGGATCGGGCCTCGACCAGCCTGACATGCCCGGACATTCATCGCATTTCGATCAATAACTGACCGTATCGGGGTGCCAAAACCGCAGGTCAGTGCAGTCGCGCCGACTCGTCGGCCGACCCGCCGGCGCCCACGAGACCCTTCGGCACGGACCCGAGCCGCGGCTCGAACCGCTTCATCTCGCGCTGCCCGACCGCCCCGATCACGCCGGGCAGATAGCCGCGGATCCCCTGCATCCCGCGCAGCCACCACTGCGCGTACACATGCGACGACCGCCGCTCGATCCCCGCCACGATCCGGTCGACGGCCGGGCCCAGCGGGTACGTCTTGTTCGACGGCCACGGAAGGCGCTGGCGCAGCTCGCGCATCACGTCGTCCTGGTCGGCGCCGCGCACCATGTCCGTGTCGGTCCACGACAGATAGCCGACGCCGACCCGCACCCCCTTGTAGCCGACCTCGGCGCGCAGGCTGTGCGCGTACGCCTCGACGCCCGACTTCGACGCGCAGTACGCGGTCATCATCGGGGCCGGGGTGATCGCGGCGAGCGACGCGATCTGGAGCAGGTAGCCGCGCGATTCCATGAGGACGGGGAGGAAGGCGCGGGCGGTGACGGCGGAACCGATCAGGTTCACCTCGATGACCCGGCGCCAGGCGACGGGGTCGGAGTCCACGAAAGGACCGCCGGTCGCGACGCCCGCGTTCGCGACGACGATGTCGACCTTCCCGAACCGCTCCTTCACCTCCCGCGCGACCTGCGCCATCGCCTCGTGGTCGGTGACGTCGGCGTGCCACCAGTCGGCGTCGGAGTGCAGCCGGCCCGCGACCTGCTTCAGCTCGTCCGGCTCCAGGCCGACCAGCGCGATCTTGGCGCCGCGCGCCGACAGCTTGCGGGCGAGCAGCTCGCCGACCCCGCGCGCCGCGCCCGTGACGACCGCGACCTGACCTTCCAGACTGACCCTGCTCATACGACATCAGCCCCCTTCTGAGAGTTCACGTCCGCGTTCCTCACGTACGTGTCGGACAGTTCACGGATCACCGCGGTGACCGCTTCCGGCGCTTCGACCGGCGTCATGTGGCCCATGCCCGCGAGCTCGGTCAGGCCCACGCAGTTCGGCAGCGCGGCGGCGATCCGCCGGGCGTGCACGACGGGCGTCATCCGGTCCACGGTCCCGGCGACCACGGCGACCGGCATCGTCAACTCCGCTACTCCCGCGTCGAGCTGGAGGAGTTCAAGGACGTGCGACCAGCCGTGCCGCACCCCGCGCGGGCAGGCGTGCACGATCCGGGCGCACGCCTCGACCTTCTCCGGCGACGAACCCGGCCCCATGGTCGCGAACCTGAGGACCTTCTTCGCGACGGGGGTGACCGGCCCGAGCGGCGCCTTCGACCCGAGGACCGACCTGGTCAGCCGGGTGCGCAGCGCGCCCGCGCGCAGCAGCGGCACGACGGTCGCCTCGGCGACCAGCGCCGAACTCCCGGTGCTGCACAGCAGCACGGCGGCCGCGTGCTCGCGGAAGGCGGGGCGCCCCGCCGCGGCCATCATCGTCATGCCGCCCATGGAGTGCCCGCCGAGCACGGCCCGCTCCCCCGGCTCCAGGGTCGCACCGAGCACGGCCTCCAGGTCGTCGGCCAACATGTCGGTGGTGTAAGGGAGTTGGGCGGCGGCGGGGCTGCGTCCGTGCCCGCGCTGGTCGTACACGACCACCCGGTGGTCGGTGGCGAGGGCGCGGATCTGCGCGGCCCAGAAGGCGGTGGAGCAGGTCCACCCGTGCGCGAGGACCACCGCCGGGGCGCCCTCGGGCCCGTGCACCTCGACGTGCAGCCGCGCCCCGTCCGCCGAGGTGACGGTCAACTCCCGTGCGGCGGCGGGAGGTTCGTAGGGACCACCGGTCACCTGTGTCAGCCTGCTCACGCGGCACCTGCCTTCTTCTTCGTACGGTCAGGAGTACGGCCAGGGGTACGGGGACGCTGCTCCGGCACGGCGGGCGCGCGCACCACCACGTACTCGCCCACGTCCACATGGCGGGTGGCCTGCCGGAACTCGGTGGTGGTGCCCGGCCAGACGGTGGTGTTCACACCGTTCGCGTCGAGGTACCAGCTGGTGCAGCCGCCGGTGTTCCACACGGTGCGCTTCATCCGGTCCTGGACCCGGTTGTTCCAGCCGGTGACGGCGCTCTCGCGCGGGTCGAGGGCGACCCGGCCGCCGAGGACGTCCAACTGCCGCATGTAGTCGGCAAGATAGTTCAGCTGGGCCTCGATCATCAGGATCATCGAGGAGTTGCCGAGGCCGGTGTTGGGCCCGATGACCGTCATGAAGTTCGGGAAGCCGGTGGCGGTCGCGCCGCGCAGCGCCTTCATCCCGTCCTTCCACGACTGCATCAGCGTCTGCCCGTCGGCGCCGACGACGCGGTCCGCGATCGGCATGTCGGTGACGTGGAACCCGGTGCCGAAGATGATCGCGTCGACCTCGGCCTCGGTCCCGTCGGCCGCCACGAGGGTGTTCCCGCGGATCTCCTTGAGGCCGGACGCCACGAGGTCGACGTTGGGCTGGGCGAGCGCCGGATAGTACGTGTTGGACAGCAGGATCCGCTTGCAGCCGATCCGGTAGTCGGGGGTGAGCTGGGCCCGCGTCCTCGGGTCCTTGATCGCCCGGTACATGTTCCGCTTGGCGAGCTGCTCGACCAGGCCCAGTTCGTTGGGCCGCTTGGTGAACGCCTGGACCTGCAACTCCCTGATGCCCCACAGGAGTCCGCGCCGCGCCTGCGTCGTGACCGGCAGCCGGCGGTGCAGCCAGCGCTCGGCCCTGGTGATGTTCCGGTCGGCGCGCGGCATCACCCACGGCGGCGTGCGCTGGAACAGCGTGAGCGAGCCGACCTCCTTCTGGATCGCGGGCACGATCTGGATGGCGGACGCGCCCGTGCCGATCATGGCGACGCGCTTGCCGCGCAGGTCGTAGTCGTGATCCCAGCGCGCGGAGTGGAACACCTTGCCGGGGAACGTGTCGAGCCCCTCGATGTCCGGCATCTTCGGGTCGGACAGCGGCCCGGTGGCGGACACGACGACATCGGCGGTGAGCGTCCCGCCGCTGGTCTCGATCTCCCACCGCACGTTCTCCGCGTCCCAGCGCGCCTGCGTCACCTCGCAGTTGAACCGGATGTGCGGTCGCAGCCGGAAGGTGTCGGCGACATGCTCCAGGTACTCGCGGATGCGCTCCTGCCCGGAGAAGGTGCGCGGCCAGTCCGGGTTCGGCGCGAACGAGAACGAGTACAGGTGCGAGGGCACGTCGCACGCGCACCCCGGGTAGCTGTTGTCGCGCCAGGTCCCGCCGACCGCGTCGGCCCGCTCCAGGACCACGAAGTCGGTGATGCCCTCACGGCGCAGCCGGACCGCCGCACCGAGCCCGCCGAAGCCGGACCCGATCACCGCCACCCGTACATGCTCGTGCTCCAGCTCAGTCATCCCGGCGCCTCCCTAGCCGCACGACCCTGCCAGTGAACACTGGCGCAATTCGGAGAGTAGAGCAGCTCCCTACCGATGGGTAGGGGGCAGGCGGAGGAAAGTTACCGCCAGTACGACATAGGCTCCACGCGTGGCGAAAGAAGCAGCGGACCCCCGCGACAAGCGGCGCGAGTACCGCATGGAGGACCTGGCGAAGGCGGCCGGCATCACGGTCCGCACCGTGCGCTTCTACCGCGAACGCGGCCTCATCAAGCCCCCGCGCCGCGAGGGCCGCATCGCCTGGTACGACGAGACGCACCTGGCCCGCCTGCACACGATCGCCGCACTCCTGGAGCGCGGGCACACCCTCAACGGCATCGTGGAACTCTCCGAGGCGTTCGACCGCGGCCGCGACGTCGCCGAACTCCTCGGCCTCGGCGAGCCCACGGAGGAGGTCCCGGTCCGCCTGACCGCCGCCGAACTCGCCGACTACTTCTCCGACGACGTCACCCCGGAGAACCTCCAGGCCGCCCTCGACCTCGGCTACCTCGGCACCGACGGCGAGGAGATCGTCCACATCAGCCGCCGTCTCCTCGACGTCTCGGCCGCCCTGGTCCGCGAGGGCATCCCGCTCTCGGAAGTCCTCGCGGCCGCATGGACCGTACGCGAACACGCGAACGCCCTGGCCACCCTCTTCACCGACCTGGTCCTCGCCCACGGCGACGAGAAGGACGTCCAGCGCCTGCGCCCGCTCGCCCGCTCGGTGGTGGAGGCGGAGCTGTCCATGGCCCTGGACCGCAAGATCACCCCACCGTCGAAGCCCTGAACCAGCGCGCCTTGTAGATCCCGCCGCCGACCAGCTCGTACGCGCTCTCGGGCCGGTGCACGCTCACCGTGGTCGTCCACCAGGTCTCACCGAGCCCCTTCTCCGGCACGGTGGTGACGACCTGCCCCGTCCGCGGATCGTCGCCGACACACTTCACGGACTTCCGCGCGATCCGGTCGGCCCCCGCGAAGTCCTGCGCGAAGAGCCCCGTCCCGATGTCGTACTGGAACACGGACGCACTCGTGCTCACCCACATCCGCCCCGGCCGCCCCGCCACCGGGAACAGATCGTGCCCGCCCGCCGACTTCCCCGGGACGGCCACCGGCAGCGGCACGGCGAACCGCCGCACGAGGGCGGGCCGCACCCGTGTCCCGCCCACCCCATAGGCCACCAGCTCGTCGTCCCCCATGGCCCACAGCACGCCCCGCTCACGGTCCCAGTGCAGCCCGTGCGCGCCCTTCAACTCGGCCTCGCCGTAACGCCGTTCATGCGGCCCGAGCGAGGCCGCGTACAACCGCACCCGCGCCCCCGTGCTGCACGCGACGGCGACGTTCCCGTCGGGCAGCATCTCGGCGGTGTGCGGATTGAAGAGATCGTCACCGGGCCCGACGGCCGTGGCCCAGTACCTGCGCCCGGACGGATACTCGACGACCCCCACGAACCCGAACGACGCCGTGGTCAGCAGAAACGTCCGCCCGCGGTACCGCCGCGCCTTCGCCTCGCTCGGATACACCCAGCTCTCATCGGCCCGCGTGTCCCGGTACCGGGCGTCCCCGACCGGCGAGAACGCCCACTTCACGACCTCCGGACGGGCCGCCGGATCCCACACCCGCACCCGCGGGTCCAGCACGAGGATCCGCTTGCTCGCCTGCTCGGTGAGCAGCACGGGCGGCACCCCCGCCCCGTCGCCCGCCGCTTCCCCCACGCCCCCGAACGCGAGCGCGGCCCCGGCACCGGCGGCCCCCAGCAGTACGCCACGACGCGTAGGAACACGGAAATCCTGAGACACGAAATCCCCCCGTACGACCGGCAGTCGACCGCGAACTCCTCATGTACGCGATGCGAAACTGCCATGCCGCACGGGGGGATGTAAGCCCTCTGCGGGACTTTGTGACGGCCTACTCGTAGACGACGGTGACCGGCGCGTGGTCCGACCACCGCTCCTCGTGCGTGGCCGCCCGCTCCACGAACCCCTTGATCGCCCGCCCCGCGAGACCGGGCGTGGAGACGTGATAGTCGATCCGCCACCCCGTGTCGTTGTCGAACGCCCGCCCGCGGTACGACCACCACGAGTACGGCCCCTCGACGTCCGGGTGCAGCGCCCGCACGACGTCGACGTAGCCGCCGTCGTTCGCGTCGAGGACGCGGCCGAGCCACTCCCGCTCCTCGGGCAGGAACCCGGAGTTCTTCTTGTTGCCCTTCCAGTTCTTGAGGTCGGCCTCCTGGTGGGCGATGTTCCAGTCGCCGCAGACGACGACCTCGCGACCGTCGGCGGCAGCGCGCTCGCGCAGACCCTTCAGGTAGCCGAGGAACTCGCCCATGAACCGGATCTTCTCGTCCTGCCGCTCGGTCCCGACCTCACCGGAGGGCAGATACAGGGACGCCACCGTCACGCCCGGCAGATCGGCCTCCACGTACCGGCCGCTGCCGTCGAACTCCTCCGACCCGAACCCGACCTGCACCCGCTCCGGCTCGCGCCGCGTATAGAGGGAGACACCGGCCCGCCCCTTGGCGCCGGCCGGCGCGTGCACGACGTGCCAGCCCTCGGGCTCGCGCACCTCGTCGGGCAGCTGCTGGGGTTCCGCCCGCACCTCCTGGAGGCACACGACGTCGGCGGAGGTCTCGGCCAGCCACTCCACGAAGCCCTTCTTGGCGGCGGCCCGCAGCCCGTTCACATTCACACTGGTCACAGTCAGCACCCGGCAACGGTACCGGCACACTGGACAACTCAGTCGCAACCATCGCAGGCATAGGGATACGATCAGACGCATGACCATACAGTCCGCATCGTCCGGCTCCACAGCCGAGATCACCCTGCATCCGGTCTCCTTCGGGCACCCCGACGCGATCGCCCTGAACGACCGCGTCCAGCTCGAATACGCGGAGCGCTACGGCGACGAGGGCGACGTCACACCCCTCGACCCCACGATGTTCACGCCGCCGCAGGGCCTTTACCTCATCGCGTACGACGCCGAGGGCACCCCGCTCGCCACCGGCGGCTGGCGCGCCCAGGACGAGAACGACGAGAACTACGCGGACGGCGACGCCGAGCTCAAGCGCATGTACGTCACGCCCGAGGCCCGGGGCCTGGGCCTGGCCCGCCGCATCCTCGCCGCTCTGGAGGAGGACGCCCGCACGGCGGGCCGCACCCGCATGGTCCTGGAGACCGGCACCAAGCAGCCGGAGGCCATCGCCCTCTACGAGTCCAGCGGGTACGAGCCCTGCGCCAAGTTCGGCCACTACCGCTTCCACGAGTCGAGCCGCTGCTACGCGAAGCCGCTCAAGCCCTGACAGGTCACACGAGCCCCGGCCGCCGCCACTCGGCGCCGAGCACATGGTGGTCGAGAAAGTTCAGGAACGCCTCGTACCAGACCTGGATGTGGCTCGGGGAGAGGATCCAGTGGTTCTCGTCCGGGAAGTACAGATACTTCGCGGGCACCTCGAACCGTTGCAGGTCCTGGAAGAGCGCCGCACCCTGCCCGACCGGCACCCGGTAGTCCTTCGCGCCGTGGATGACGAGCATCGGCGTACGGATCTTCGCGACGTCCAGGTACGGGGAGTGCTCCTCATACCGCTCGGGCCGGGTCAGCGGGTCCCCGAAGATGCACTGGAAGTACCAGGGCGCATCGGTGTCGCCCTGGAAGGACCGCAGGTCCCACAGGCCCGCGTGGCTCACGATCGCCTTGAACCGGTCGGTGCTCGTGGCGACCCGGTTGGCCATGTAGCCGCCGTAGGAGCCGCCGCCGAGCGCGGTGCGTTCGGCGTCGATGTCGTCGCGGGCCTCGGTGGCGTCGGTCAGCGCCATCACGTCCGTGTACGGGACGCCGCCCCACTGCCCCCAGCCGCGCCGGTGACCCTCCTGCCCGTAGCCGGTGGACAGGGCCGGGTCGGGCAGCAGCACCGCGTAACCGCGGGCCGCGAACGGCCACGGGTTCCACCGCCAGGTCCACGCGTTCCAGCTGCCCTGCGGCCCGCCGTGCACGGCGACCAGCAGCGGCGCCGGGTTCTCGGCCGACGCGCCCTCGGGGAGCACCAGCCAGCCGCGCAGCCGGAACCCGTCGGCCGCGTCGGCGTGCACCTCGGTGAGGGTGCCCGGCAGCGCGTCGAACGCGCCGGGGGCGGGCAGCTCGACCGGCGTCTGTCCGGCCACGCCTGCCTCGAACCGGACCGGCCGCGGCGGCGAGTCGACCGCGTTGCGCAGCGCGTACAGCGTCCGCCCGTCGGGGGCCACGCACAGGGATCCGTACGCCCCCGAGCCGGTGAGCCGGGTCACGGTGCCGTCGCCGTCCCGCCGGAAGACGGGCGCGTGCCCCGCCACGTCGGCGGTGAAGAAGAGCGTGTCGTCGACGGGTGAACAGACGGCCCCCTCAGGCCAGTTGTCGAACCCTGGCAGCAGATCGACCGCCGCGCCGCCGTCCGCACCGACCCGCACGAGCGTGACGTCCATCGGCTCGTCGTACGTCGGCCACGCCGTCCGCGAGCACACGACCGCCGATCCGTCGTGCGTGAACACCGGCGCCTCGTAGAGGTGCTCCCCATCGCCCAGGACGAAGATCTCGTCCCCGGTCGTCGCGTCGGCCACCACCACGGCGGTGCGGTTCCCGGCGGGCACCCTGCCCGGCACGAACCGGGTGTACGCCACCCGCGTCCCGTCCGGCGACAGCGCCACGTCCCCCGGATTCTCGAGGCCGGCCCCCTGCCCGCCGGCGTCGACCACGGCGCCCCCGGCGCCCGCCCTCACGAAGGTGTGCTGCTCCTCGGGCCCCAGATCGCGGTCCCAGGCGCGGGTCGGCCCGGCCTCGTACAGGATCGCGGTGACCTTCGCGTCCTTGCGCGCCGTCCGCAGCTTGCCGTGCGCCTCCGCGTCGGCGGCCCCGGGCAGCAGCCCCGCGGTGTGGGACAGCGCGCCGCCGTCGCGGGCGACGGTGTACGCGGTGATCCCGCCCGGGTGCCGGGCCACGACGGCGGCCTCACCGCGCTCGGGCAGCGCCCACAGCGCGGCGCCCTCGTGCTCGCCCTCGTCGCTGCCGTCCGCGCGCCCCGACAGGAAGTACAGCGTCCCGTCCGGTCCGAACGCGGGCCCCGTCTCGCCCTTGCCGGACCGGGTCAGCCGCACCGCCTCGCGCTCGCCGGCCGGGTCGATCTCCCACAGCCCCGACACGAACCTGGTCCGGTCCTGCGACAGCGTCTGCACGGCGGCGACCAGCCGGCCCCCGTCGGCGGACAGCGCCAGGGAGTTGACGCGCGGCTGGGAGAGGAAGGCGGGCAGCTCGTGGAAGGTGGTGGTGCCACCGGAGGTCGCAGACATGCGGTCGATTCTTGCTCGCGAAGGACACGGCGAACAGGGGACCGGTGAAACGCAGAGATCCCGCCCGATCTAAGCGATCGGACGGGATCTCTTTCATCATCCGCGAGTTGCCCCGCTGATGACGTTGCAGGTGGACCTGTGGGGATTTGAACCCCAGACCCCCTCGATGCGAACGAGGTGCGCTACCAGACTGCGCCACAGGCCCTCGGGCCGTTCGGCCCTTGCAACGAGTGAAACTCTAGCACCCCGATCGGGGTGCTTGGAAATCCGTTCCCGAGCTGGTCAGCCCGAGGGCGTGGGCCCTACTCGTTGGCGGCGCGCGGCCGGCCGTCGGCGCCGGCGCCGTTGTCGTACTGGTCGAACAGCGGCGTGCGGCCGCGCTCGCGGGAGCGGCGGGCGGAGGCGGCGCGGCGCGCGTCGCTGCGCCCGCCGTCGGCCGCCGACTGCTCGTCCTCCTGCGACTGCGGCTGCTGCTGCGACGGGGACTGCGCCTCGGGGGCCGCCTGCTCCGCGGCGGACGAGCGGGCCGAACTCCAGGTCTCCGGCGCGCCGTAGTCGATGCCGCCGCCGGCGCGCGGGGCGACCGGCGCGGTCACGTACGTGGGCAGCGGGACGGGCACCGGGTCCCAGCTGTCGCCGGGGCCGGGGCGGCGCTGCCGCTCGCGCTGCTGGTCGACCCACTCCGCGTGGTCGGTCTGCTCGACGAGCGCGCGCCGGTCGGCGGCGAGCGCCTCGAGGCCGGGGTCGGTGGCCTGCTCGGCGCCTGGTCCTTCCTCCGCGGTGTCGGCGTACTCCGCGTCGGCGCGGTGCGCGGCCGGCTGGCGCCTGCGGGGCTGGCGCTCGCGCAGCCGCTGGGCGGCGATCTCCGCGCGGCGGCGGTCCATCACATAGGCGAAGCGGCGGCGCTCCTGGGCGCGCAGATAGACGATGTACGCGCTGAGCAGCAGGGCGGGCGCGGCGGGCGCCCACAGGAAGGAGACGCCGCCGACCCCGGCGACGACCGCGCCGATGGTGAAGGCGACGAAGAGCAGCACCGTCGTACGGCGACGGCGGGCGAGCACCTTGGTCCGGCGGGCGCGCGCCTGCGCCTCGGCGGAAGCGGCGCTCGTGGGGCGGGACTTGGGCGTCTGCCGGGGCGGGGCGACGGGCTCGGGAGCCGGTTCGCGCTCGGGCTCGGGCTCCGGGCGGCGGCGCTCCGCGGGCGGGGTCCGCTCGGTGGCCGGGGACGTGACAAAGGCCCGGACGTCCACCGCGTCGGTGGTCGCGTCCGGGTCGGCCGGGTCGCCGGGCCGCTCGTCCGCCTCGGGCGCGCGCGCCTGAAGGTCCTTGGCGTAGCGGCGCTCCATGCCCGCCCGGCCGGAGAGGAGCCGGATGGCGGTGCTGAAGCGTTCCGTCGGACGGGCTTCGTTCAGCTCGTCCTGCCTACGGAGCCACATCGGCACCAAGTAGGCGGCCCAGGCCCCGACGATGACTGCGTAGATGAGGCCGCTGCTGCTCACGCCTCACACCGTAGAGGGGTTTGCGTGAGGCCATCCGCCAATTGGGCCGGTGTGTCGCACGATCTGGCTGATATTCCGAACTTTTTTTGCGACTGATGCGATCAACTGCCCGACCGGGACGCGAATTTAATGCCTCCGGCGGTCTCCGGCCGATCAATTTCGAACATTTATTTTATTTCGAGGGGGCGCCGGGGTCCGCCGCACTCGGTGCGCCCGGACCTGCGGCGTTGCCGCGGCGCCTGCGCCGCCAGCGCTTGAGGATGCCTTCCGGCACCTCCTCGGCGGTCAGCGCGAAGACGAGGTGATCACGCCAGCCACCGTCGATGTGAAGATACCGTGGACGAAGCCCCTCCTCGCGGAATCCGAGTTTCTCCACGACCCTGCGGCTCGGCCCGTTCTCCGGGCGAATGCAGACCTCGATGCGGTGCAGGCCCACGGTGCGGAAGCAGTGGTCGACGGCGAGCGCGACGGCGGTCGGCATCACTCCGCGCCCGGCGACCGACTGGTCGACCCAGTAGCCGACGTGCCCCGAGCACATCGAGCCCCAGGTGATCCCGGCGACGGTCAACTGCCCGACCAGACGGCCCTGGTACTCGATGACGAAGGGCAGCATCCGGCCCGCGTTCGCCTCCGCGCGCAGGTGGCGCACCATCTGCCGGTAGGTCGGGCGGTGCGTGATCGGGCCGCTCGGCGTGGGCGGCGGGATGGTCGCCTCCCAGGGGCGCAGCCAGTCGCGGTTGCGCCGGTTCACCTCACGCCAGGTGCGCTGGTCGCGCAGCCTTATGGGACGGAGGACGACATCGCCCTCCGCCAGGACGACGGGCCAGGTCGGGCTGTTCAGTGGGCACCCCCGGCGTGGACATCGGGTCTGGGGTGGTCGCCGCCGCGGATCTGGTCGACGGCGTGGACCAGCAGCGGCTCCAGGACGGCGAGCCCGTCCTTCACGCCTCCGCTCGAACCCGGCAGGTTCACGATCAGTGTGCGCCCGGCGACCCCGGCGAGGCCACGGGAGAGCGCCGCGGTGGGCACCTTCTCGCGCCCGTAGGCGCGGATCGCCTCGGGGATGCCCGGGATCTCGCGGTCGATGACGCGGGCGGTCGCCTCGGGGGTGCGGTCGGTGGGCGAGATCCCGGTGCCGCCGGTGGTGACGACGACGTCGTACGCCGCCTCGGCCGCGGCGCGCAGGGCGGCCTCGACGGGGTCGCCGTCCGGCACGACCTGAGGTCCTTCGACGTGGAAGCCCATCGCCGTGAGCCCGGCCGCGATCAGGGGGCCGCCCTTGTCCTCGTAGACCCCTGCGGCGGCACGGTTGGAGGCGGTGACGACGAGGGCGCGATACGGCTCGCTCATGCGCGGGCCCCGCGGTTCCAGTCGCCGGACTTGCCCCCGGTCTTCTCCTCCACGCGGACGTCCGTGATGACGGCGCCCTTGTCGACCGCCTTGACCATGTCGACAACCGTGAGCGCGGCGACGGACACCGCGGTGAGGGCCTCCATCTCGACGCCCGTACGGTCCGTCGTCCTCACGGTGGCGAGGATCTCCACCGCGTCGTCCGCCACGGACAGGTCGAGCTTCACGCCGGAGACGGCGAGCGGGTGGCAGAGCGGGATCAGGTCGGGGGTGCGCTTGGCTCCCATGATCCCGGCGATGCGCGCGGTCGCGAGGGCGTCGCCCTTCGGGACGCCCTCGCCGCGCAGCAGTTCCACCACGCGCGGCGAGACGAGGACGCGGCCGCTGGCGCGGGCGGTGCGCGCGGTGACGTCCTTCTGCGACACGTCGACCATGCGGGCGGCGCCCGCCTCGTCGATGTGCGTGAGCCGATCAAACCGGTCCTGAGAAGTGCTCATGGTGCTGTGGCGCTCCCGATCCGAGCCGTGCGCGGTGCGGCGCGCCGGACAGTTGTGCGCGACACGGTATCGCGAGCCTCCGACAGGGAGCCCGGTCAGCCCAGCAGGACGACGTCCACCTCGGTGCCGGGCTCCACCGACGTCACGTCCTCGGGGACCACGATCAGCGCGTCCGCGTGGGCGAGCGCCGCGATGAGGTGCGAGCCCGAGCCGCCGACGGGGGCGACCGCGCCGGCCTCCTCGTCGTACGCGCCGCGCAGGAACTGACGGCGGCCCGCGGGCGAGGTGAGCGCCTTGTCGGCGGTGAGGGCGGCGCGCCGCACGGGGCGGTGCACGGTGTCGGCGGGCAGGCCCATCAGCGTGCGGATCGCGGGACGCACGAAGAGCTCGAAGGAGACGTACGAGGAGACCGGGTTGCCCGGCAGGGCGAGCAGGGGGGTGTGGTCGGGGCCGATGGAGCCGAACCCCTGCGGCTTGCCGGGCTGCATGGCGAGCTTGCGGAACTCGACGCCGCTGCCCGCGCCGATGCCGTCCTCCTCGTCGGGGTCGCCGACGGCGGAGAGGGCTTCCTTGACCACGTCGTACGCGCCGACGCTGACGCCGCCGGTCGTGACGATGAGGTCGGCGCGGATCAGCTGGTCCTCGATGGTGGAGCGCAGCGTCTCGGCGTCGTCGGCGACCGCGCCGACCCGGTAGGCGAGGGCTCCGGCGTCCCGCGCGGCGGCGGTGAGCGCGAAGCTGTTGGAGTCGTAGATCTGGCCGGATGCCAACGGCTCGCCGGGCTGGACGAGTTCGCTGCCGGTGGAGACGACGACCACGCGCGGGCGCGGGCGCACCCGGACGGTGCCGCGGCCGATGGCGGCGAGCAGCGCGATCTGCGGCGGGCCGAGGACGGTGCCGGTGGTGAGGGCCTTGTCGCCGGCCTGGACGTCGCTGCCCTGCGCGCGCACGTGCGCTCGTGCTTCGGCGGGGCGGTGGACGCGGACCTCGCCCGACGCCCCCTCAGGAGCCGCGCTGTGGGCGGTCATCGAGGTGACCGGGCCCGCGCCGAGCCCTCCGTCGGTCCACTCCACGGGGACGACGGCCTCGGCGCCGGGCGGCAGCGGGGCGCCGGTCATGATGCGCACGGCCTGGCCGGGGCCGACGGTGGGCTGCTCGGCCTGGCCCGCCGCGACGTCGCCGACGACGGTGAGCACGGCGGGGAACTCCTCGCTCGCGCCCGCGACATCGGCGACGCGCACCGCGTAGCCGTCCATCGAGCTGTTGTCGAAGGGGGGCAGCGAGACCGGCACCGTGACGTCCTCGACAAGCACGCAGCCCTGGGCGTCGAGGAGTTGGAGCTCGATGGGTTCGAGCGGGTGGACGGTGCTGAGGATGTCCTCAAGGTGCTCGTCCACCGACCAGAGCTGGCCCTGGCCGGTGGGCGGTGTGGTCGCGCTGCTCAAGGTGCTACATCTCCTCGGTGACGTAACTGCGAAGCCAGGTCCGGAAGTCCGGGCCCAGGTCCTCACGTTCGCACGCGAGTCTGACAATGGCACGCAGATAGTCGCCACGGTCGCCGGTGTCATAGCGGCGGCCCTTGAAGACGACGCCGTGCACGGGCCCGCCGACCTTCTCGTCCGCGGCGAGCTGCTGGAGCGCGTCGGTGAGCTGGATCTCACCGCCGCGGCCCGGCTCGGTCTTGCGCAGTATGTCGAAGACGTGCGGGTCCAGGACGTAGCGGCCGATGATCGCGTAGTTGGACGGGGCGTCGGCCGGGTCCGGCTTCTCGACGAGGTCGGTGACCTTGACCACATCGCCGTCCTCGGTGGTCTGCACGGCCGCGCATCCGTAGAGGTGGATCTGCGACGGCTCGACCTCCATGAGGGCGATGACGCTGCCGCCGTGCTGCTCCTGGACCTGGACCATGCGCGCGAGCAGCGGGTCGCGCGGGTCGATCAGGTCGTCGCCGAGGAGGACCGCGAAGGGCTCGTCCCCCACGTGCGGGGCGGCGCACAGGACCGCGTGGCCGAGGCCCTTGGGGTCGCCCTGGCGGACGTAGTGCATGGTCGCGAGGTCGCTGGACTCCTGGACCTTCGCGAGCCGGTCGGCGTCACCCTTCTTCTGAAGGGCCGACTCCAGCTCGTAGTTGCGGTCGAAGTGGTCTTCCAGCGGGCGCTTGTTGCGTCCCGTGATCATGAGTACGTCATCGAGACCCGCTGAGGCGGCCTCTTCGACCACGTACTGGATCGCCGGCTTGTCGACGACCGGAAGCATCTCCTTGGGAGTCGCTTTCGTGGCCGGCAGGAACCGGGTGCCGAGGCCTGCGGCAGGGATGACAGCCTTGGTGATCCTGGTGTGCGAGTCAGTCATGCCCGTCACCATATCCGGCGCCTATGGGCGGAATCTGTGGGTCCGCTTTGTTGGCACATATATGCATGGATACGAGAGGTTTGTGAGCCAGCCATGAGCCCGCACACAAGTGACCCGCACGGCACCCACCCTGACAAGCGCACGTTGCGACGAGAGTTCCTCGCGGTGAGGAACGCGTTGCTACAGGGTGACGTGCGAGCGACGGAAAAGGTTGTGGCCGAGCG
Source organism: Streptomyces sp. NPDC052225 (assembly GCF_040679615.1). Lineage (NCBI taxonomy): Bacteria > Bacillati > Actinomycetota > Actinomycetes > Kitasatosporales > Streptomycetaceae > Streptomyces > Streptomyces sp. NPDC052225. Next base: position 58,464 of record NZ_JBFAVD010000020.1, read on the forward strand.
GGCACTGGATCTTGCCGAGTTCGAAGACGCGCACACCGTCGCCGCGTACGTCTCTGTGGGCGGCGAGCCGGGAACGGGCGCCCTCCTGGACGTCCTTCGCGCGCGCGGGACGCGGGTTCTGCTGCCGGTGCTGCTGCCCGACAACGACCTCGACTGGGGGGCCTACGAAGGCGCCGGCTCGCTCGTACGCGTGCAACACCCGGGAAAGATGACCCTGTTGGAGCCTGACGGGCCGCGGCTCGGGCCCGACGCCGTCCTGGAGGCGGACGTCGTGCTGCTGCCGGGACTCGCCGTGGACGCGCGCGGGATGCGGCTCGGCCGGGGCGGAGGCTCGTACGACAGGGTGCTCGCCCGCCTGGAGGCGGCCGGCGCACACCCCGCCCTTGTCGTGCTGCTGTACGACAGCGAAGTCGTCGCGCACGTGCCGGCCGAGGCGCACGACAAGGCGGTGGACGCGGTGGTGACGCCGTCGGGCGCGCGCCGCTTCCGGGACGCCCGGTAGGACGCGCGAAGGGGCCTCACGCGCGCGTGAGGCCCCTTCGCGATGCCGCTCGGCTACGGCTTCAACTCCAGCGTGTCCGACGTCGAGTCGCCGACAGCCTCCTTGGTGAAGGCCCACGGCAGCAGCTCGCCGTTGATCCACTTGTCGGTCTGATCCGTGTAGTGGGAGCTGTAGGTGTGGCCCGAAGCGCCGGTCAGGTTGATCCACTTGGACTTGTCGAGGTCCTTCAGGTTGACCACCATGCGCATCGACGGGACCCAGTCGACGCCGTAGCCGCCCGCCGCGTTCCAGCCGGTCGCGTTGACGGCCGCCTCGCCGCCGCCGAGCTTCCAGGGGCCGCGGTTGAGGACGTACTGGAGCCAGCCCGGACCCTCGGTGCCGAGGGTCTGGTTCTTCAGCTCCAGCTTGTGCAGACGGCCCCAGGACCAGGTGTCGATGTCCTTGCCGAGCTTGGCCGTCAGGTCCCAGCGGGCGTCGTCCATGGCACGCGCGAACAGCTCGTCACGCGTGGTCGTGGCCTTGTCCGTACGGGTCTTCGGCGCCTGCCACCAGGCGTTGTCCTCGTCGTCGACGATGCTGCGGACGACCTCGAACCAGCGGTCGCCGCCGTCCGGCTGCGCCGAGTCCGCGTCCCGCTCGCCGCACTCGCGCACCTTGCGGTCCTCGTCGGCGGGGCCGGTGTTGTCGACCGGCTCGACGTACAGGCACTGCCCCTCGACCCGCAGCTCCTTGGGGAGCTTGTTGCCGAAGGCGAGCTTGAGGATGTTGCGCCAGACCGAGTTGAAGTACGCGGCCGCGGCCGAGTCCGGGTTCTGCGTGTAGTCCCAGTTCTCCAGGAGCTGCTGCGCCTCACGGACGTACTTGTCCTTGACGTCGATCTTCAGCAGCTTGGGCACGAGCAGCTTGGCGATCTCGCTGCTGTTGTCCATCTGCATCGTGCGCATGTCGTCGGTGGAGATCTTGCCGCCGCCGTCGATCTTCGACTTGATCAGATCGGTGATGCGCTGGCTGCGGGTGCCGTAGCCCCAGTCCGTGGTGAGCGTGTACGGGTACTTGTCCTCGTCGACCACGGCCTGGTTGGCGGTGACGATGTAGCCGCGCTTCGGGTTGAACTCGTAGGGCAGCGCTTCCTGCGGGATGTAGCTCTTCCACTTGTACTTCGAGTCCCAGCCCGGCGACGGGAGCGAGCCGTCGCCCTCGCCGCGGACCGGGATGCGGCCGGGCAGCCGGTAGCCGATGTTGCCCTCGGTGTCCGCGTACGTGAGGTTCTGCGAGGGCACCTGGAAGTGTTCCGCGGCCTTGCCGAACTCGGTCCAGTTCGACGCCTTGTCGATCTCGAAGACGGCGTCCATGGTCCTGCCGGGCTCCAGCGCGGTCCAGCGCAGGGCGACGCCGTAGCCGTCGCCGCGGTCGGGCGCCGCGGTGGTGCCTACGGGTGCCTTCTTGCCGACCTTGACGAGTTCGTCGTTGCGGTCGGACAGCAGCGGGCCGTTGTTCGTCTCGCGGATCGTGATCGTCTTGTCGCTGCCGCCGGCGACCTTGATGACTTCCTTGCGGGTCTTGAAAGGCACCGTCTTGTCGTCATACAGGTAGCCGTCGCCGCTGAACTTCTCCAGGTAGAGGTCCGTGACGTCGGCGCCGGAGTTCGTCAGGCCCCAGGAGATGTCCTGGTTGTGGCCGATGACGACGCCGGGCATGCCCGCGAAGGTGTAGCCCGTCACGTCGTACTGGCAGTCGCTGGAGACCGTCGTGCAGTGCAGGCCCATCTGGTACCAGACGGACGGCAGCTGCGGCGCCAGGTGCGGGTCGTTGGCGAGGAGCGGCTTGCCGGTGATGGTGTGGTCGCCGGAGACGACCCAGGAGTTGGAGCCGATGCCGTTTCCGTTGGGCCCGAGGCCTGCGGAGTCGGGGATCCGGTCCAGGACCTCGGCGAGGCCGCCGAGCTGGCTCTGGAGGCTGCTGGGGGCCTGTGCGTCGCCCGTCAGGCCGGTGCCCGCCGCCCCGCCGGTGCCCGACTGCGTCTGCGTGCCCGAGGACGTGCTGTCGTACTTCCCCGTGGCGCTGTTGTAGGCGCCCTCCTGCACGATCGCCTTGTTCCGGTCGTACGGGTAGTCCGGGTACAGGTCGGCGATCTGCTTCGGGCCGAGGCGGCTCGTCATCAGGGAGCGGTCGATCTCGTCCTGCATGTTGCCGCGCAGGTCCCAGGCCATCGCCTTCAGCCAGGCCACCGAGTCGACCGGGGTCCACTTCTGCGGCTTGTAGTCGTTCTCGAAGCCGAGCGCGACGTACTCGGCGGAGATCTCCTTGCCGCTCTTGCCCGCAAGGTAGGCGTTGACTCCCTTGGCGTACGCCTGGAGGTACTTCTTCGTCTCCGGCGAGAGCTTGGTGTCGTACTCCTGCTGTGCCACCCGGTGCCAGCCCAGGGTGCGCAGGAACTCGTCGGTCTTGACCTGGCTCTTGCCGAACATCTCGGAGAGCCGCCCGGAGGTCGTGTGGCGGCGCACGTCCATCTCGTAGAACCGGTCCTGCGCCTGCACATAGCCCTGCGCCATGAACAGGTCCTCGTCCGAGGACGCGTAGACCTGCGGGATCCCGTAGTTGTCCCGCTTGACCTGCACCGTGCCGTCGAGCCCGTCGATCCGCACGGAACCCGTGGTCTGCGGCAAGGAGGCGCGGACGCTGTCGACGCCCCAGTAAGCGCCGTATCCGATGCCCGCGACGACGGCAAGGACGAGGACGATCACGAGCAGTCGGGCTCTGCGCCCCTTCTTCTTGCCGGGCTGGCTACCGGAAGAGGCGTTCGTAGTGGAGGGCATCGCGATCCTTGCTGTCCTTCGCTAGCGGCGGGCGAGAGCAACCATACGAGCAGTGCGGTACGGCCTCGGACGCGGAGTCAGGAAGCTGACCGCTAAGGGGGGGGCGGTGAAATGGTCCGGCCGTCAGGAAAGCGTTAACCATTAGGTAAGGTAACGAAGTAAGTGTGTCGTAGCGGAAGGAACAGCCCCTGACTGTCCACCACCTCAACCAGCTCCTGCTCGTGAGCGCCCTCGTGCTGCTCATCGCGGTCGCCGCGGTGCGCATCTCCTCGCGCAGCGGGCTGCCCAGCCTGCTCCTCTACCTCGGCATCGGCGTCGCCATGGGCCAGGACGGCATCGGCAACGTCTCCTTCAGCAACGCCGAACTGACCCAGGTCATCGGATACGCGGCCCTCGTCGTGATCCTGGCCGAGGGCGGTCTGGGCACGAAGTGGAAGGAGATCAAGCCCGCTCTGCCGGCTGCGGCGGCGCTGTCGCTGGCGGGCGTCGCGGTGAGCGTGGGCGTGACGGCGGCGGGCGCGCACTACCTGGTGGGCCTGGAGTGGCGGCAGGCCCTGATCATCGGCGCGGTGGTGTCCTCGACGGACGCGGCGGCGGTTTTCTCCGTCCTACGTAAGGTGCCGCTTCCCTCGCGCGTGACGGGCGTCCTGGAGGCGGAGTCCGGGTTCAACGACGCACCTGTCGTCATTCTTGTCGTCGCGTTCTCCACCGCGGGCCCTGTGGACGCCTGGTACGCCCTCGTCGGCGAGATCGCCCTGGAGCTCGCGATCGGCGCCGCGATCGGGCTCGCGGTCGGCTGGCTCGGCTCCTTCGGGCTGCGGCACGTCGCCCTGCCCGCGTCCGGCCTCTACCCGATCGCCGTGATGGCCATCGCCACCGTCGCCTACGCCGCGGGCGCCATCGCCCACGGCAGCGGGTTCCTCGCCGTCTACCTGGCCGCCATGGTGATGGGCAACGCGAAACTGCCGCACTGGCCCGCCACCCGCGGCTTCGCCGAAGGGCTCGGCTGGATCGCGCAGATCGGCATGTTCGTGCTGCTCGGTCTGCTCGTCACCCCGCACGACCTGGGCAACGACATCGTGCCCGCGCTGATCATCGGGCTCGTCCTGACGATGGTCGCGCGCCCCCTGGAAGTCGCCCTCAGCCTGGCGCCCTTCCGGATGCCGTGGCAGGAGAAGGCACTCATGTCATGGGCGGGCCTGCGCGGCGCCGTGCCCATCATCCTGGCGACGATCCCGATGGTGACCGGCGTCGCCGGCAGCCGGCGGATCTTCAACATCGTCTTCGTCCTGGTCGTCGTCTACACCCTGATCCAGGGCCCGACCCTGCCCTGGCTCGCCAGGAAGCTGCGCCTGGGCAGTTCCTCGGACGCCGCCGACCTCGGCATCGAGTCGGCGCCCCTGGAGCGGCTGCGCGGGCATCTGCTGTCCGTCTCCGTGCCGCAGGGCTCCCGTATGCACGGCGTGGAGGTCGGCGAGCTGCGGCTGCCCAAGGGCGCCGCGGTGACCCTCGTCGTGCGCGACGGGACGTCCTTCGTGCCCGGGCCCACGACCGTGCTGCGCCGCGGCGACGAACTCCTGGTCGTCGCCACCGACCCGGTGCGCGACGCCGCCGAGGCACGCCTGCGGGCCGTCGCCCTGGGCGGAAAGCTGGCGGGCTGGCTGGGCACGGGAAGCGAAACCGCCCGTTAGCATGGGTACGTACATCTAGTTTTTTTGAGTTTTACCGACTCTGCCTGACGTAGAGCCGGCGCGACCGCAAAGCGGCCGCGGTCCCCTTGCAGGGCTTCTGCTTGGCCCAGGGCCTCTCCTGGCGCGGACCGTAGGTATCACTCGGTTCCCGGCGCATGAGGACGGCTCTCGGCGCGCTCCCCTCGACCAGGAGGCAGCGCGCTACCAGGCGGCAGAAAGGCGAGGGCCGTGCCAAAGAAGGACACGGTCACCGACACCCCCGGCGGCGAGCGACCCGGTTACGGGCAGCTCCTGCGTACCCGCGGGGCCTGGACGTTCCTGCTTCCCGGCTTCGCGGCGCGCCAGCCGTTCGCGATGCTGACCATCTCCATCGTGCTGCTCGTGCAGCACACCACCGGCTCGTACGGCACCGCGGGCGCGGTCTCCGCGGCGACCGGTGTCTCCATGGCGCTGTTCGCGCCCTACAGCGGCAAACTGGCCGACCGGTTCGGGCAGCGCGCCGTGCTGCTGCCCGGCGTCCTCGTGCACGCCGCCTCCGGGCTCGCGCTGACCGTCCTCGCGCTCTCCGGGGCGCCCACCTGGACACTGTTCATCGCGGCCGTGCCGACCGGTGCCTCGACGCCCCAGATCGGGCCCATGGTGCGCGCGCGGTGGGGCGTGAAGCTCCAGGGCTCGCCCCTGATGCAGACCGCGGCCGCCTTCGAGTCCGTCACCGACGAGTTCACGTTCGTGCTCGGCCCGCTCTTCGCGACCGCGCTGTGCACCGGCGTCGACCCGGCCGCCGGTCTGATCACGGAGGCCGCGCTGACCCTCGTCGGCGGTCTGCTGTTCGCCGCCCAGAAGGGCACGCAGCCGTCGGTGAAGCCGCTCGACGGGCACGCGCGCGTGGAGCACGTCTCCGCGCTGCGGGTCCCCGGCGTGCGGGTCCTGATCGTGACGTTCCTCGGCATCGGCTCCGTCTTCGGCGGCATGCAGGTCTCGCTGGCCGCGTACTCCGAGGCGATCGGCGAGCCCGGTCTGAACGGCGTCCTGTACGGGGTCTTCGCCGCGGGCAACATGCTCTCCGGCATCGTCTGCGGTGCCATCGCCTGGAAGGTCGCCCCGCAGCGCCGCCTTCTCGTCGCCTACACGGCGCTGGCCCTGACCGCGTCCGGCCTGTGGGCGGCGCAGTCCGTGCTGCTGCTCGCCGGGCTCGGGCTGCTGGTCGGCGTGTGCATCGCTCCGGCCCTGATCACGGGCTACACGCTCGTCGAGTCGATCGTCCCCACGCACTCCCGCACGGAGGCCTTCACGTGGCTCACCGGCGCGGTCGCGCTCGGCCAGGCGGCCGCCGTGACGGTGGCCGGGCAACTGGAGGACCGGTTCTGGGACGGGGCCGGATTCCTGGTGCCGATGGGCGGCACGGTGCTCGCCCTGGGGACCATGTTCCTGCTGCGTACACGGCTCGTTCCGCCGTCCCAGGGGCGGACCGTGGCACGTGGCGTCGGTCACCGAGTGCCGGTGGCAGTGGACTGATCCCGTGGAATAGGCCACTATGGAGCGTCGTTAGCACTCATTGAGTGAGAGTGCCAGGAGGAAGACACAGTGCCGACTTACCAGTACCAGTGCACCGAGTGCGGCGAGGGCCTCGAGGCGGTGCAGAAGTTCACCGATGACGCTCTGACCGAGTGCCCGAACTGCGGTGGCCGCCTGAAGAAGGTGTTCTCGGCAGTCGGCATCGTGTTCAAGGGCTCCGGCTTCTACCGCAACGACAGCCGCGGCTCGTCGTCGAGCAGCAGCCCTGCCTCGACCTCGACCTCGAAGTCGTCCACGGACGCCAAGTCGTCGACCTCGTCGTCGTCGGACTCGAAGTCGTCGAGCTCCTCGACCTCGACCTCGTCGTCGACGTCGTCCTCCAGCTCCTCGTCCGCCGCCTAGGCGCGAGCAGCCACGAGAGTCTTACGAGACCCTGTCGTCCTCGGACGGCAGGGTCTTCGGCGTTCATGGCTTGACTACTGTGTCGGCCATGGCGACGAACACGAACACACGTCCTGACGCCGAGATCGGCGTGATCGGCGGCTCCGGTTTCTACTCGTTCCTCGACGACGTGACCGAGGTCCAGGTGGACACCCCCTACGGGCCGCCGAGCGACTCGCTCTTCCTGGGCGAGGTCGCGGGGCGCCGGGTCGCCTTCCTGCCGCGGCACGGCCGCGGCCACCACCTGCCGCCGCACCGCATCAACTACCGCGCCAACCTGTGGGCCCTGCGCTCGGTGGGCGTACGCCAGGTGCTCGGGCCGTGCGCCGTGGGCGGGCTTCGGCCCGAGTACGGGCCGGGGACGCTGCTGGTGCCCGACCAGTTCGTCGACCGGACGAAGGCGCGCGCGCAGACCTACTTCGACGGGCATCCGCTGCCGGACGGGACCGTGCCGAACGTCGTGCACGTCTCGCCCGCCGACCCGTACTGCCCGGTGGGGCGCAAGGTCGCACTGGAGGCGGCGCGCGGCAAGGACTGGGAGCCGGTGGACGGCGGGACGCTCGTCGTCGTCGAGGGGCCGCGCTTCTCGACCCGCGCCGAATCGCGCTGGCACCAGTCCATGGGCTGGTCGGTGGTCGGCATGACCGGGCATCCGGAGGCGATGCTCGCCCGTGAACTGGAGCTCTGCTACACGTCGTTGACCCTGGTCACGGACCTGGACGCGGGCGCGGAGAGCGGAGAGGGCGTCTCGCACGAGGAGGTCCTCAAGGTGTTCGCGGCGAACGTGGACCGGCTGCGGACGGTGCTGTTCGACGCGGTGGCGGGACTGCCGGCGAGCGGTGAGCGGGACTGTCTGTGCACGGGGGCGCTCGGCGGGATGGACCCGGGGTTCCGGATGCCGTGACCTGCGGACGGCGGAGTTCCCGGCGGGGGGAACTACCCCTTCCGGTGAGGGAGTTGTCCACAACCGCTCGGTAGTACACGGGGCTCGGCAGGAATCCGCGCGGAGGCGGATCGTGGTCGGCGAGACGGGCATCGGGCCCGGCTCGACCGATCTCAGGTCCCCTCCGAACCGCAGGCGGTACGGCCATGCCCTCCTTCCCCTCTCCTCCGGCCCGGCTCAGCACTCCCCCGACGTCCGAGGTGCCCGCCTTCCCTCCCGTACGGGTACGGGGCGGGCGCCTGCGGTCCGGGCGGCGCGGCGGTCCGCGCCGGGCACGGCCCGCGGTGGCCGCCGGGCTCGCCCTGACCGCGGCGGCACTGGTGGCCGCGGTCCCCTCCCCCGGCGCGGGGCACGGGCACGAGCGGGCGCAGGCTCCCCCGGGGCAGCGGGCGCGCGGGCCCGCGGTGATGGTCTCGGCCCCCGTACGGATCGCGGACGCGGGCGCGGTGCGGCTGCTGCGGCCCGGCGACCGGGTCGACGTGGTGGCGGGGCGGGCCGACGGCAGGCCCGGGGTGCGGGTGCTCGCGTCGGGGGCGCGGGTCGTGTCCGTACCGAAGAGGCCGCCGCGGTCGGGCGAGGGACTTGGCGAGACCTTTGACGGCGGCGGCGAAACCCCGGCCGCGGGTGGGGCGTTGGTGGTGCTGAGCGTGGAGCGCCGCACGGCCGCGCGGCTCGCCGGTGCGGGAACCACCTCCAGGCTGGCGGTGACGCTGTGGTGACGTGCGTCTCGTCAAGTCCCCCGATCGAGTTACCCAATTGGACAGGTCTGACCCGAACTGTCGTAGGTTGCGGGGGCGTTTGCTCCGGAACCTGGACAAGTGAAGAGAGGCCTTCTGGTGAGCGAGAAGAGTCAGCCGAGTCTGTGGGAGGGCTTCAAGGCCTTCTTGATGCGCGGCAATGTGATCGACCTGGCGGTCGCGGTGGTCATCGGCGCCGCGTTCACGAACATCGTGAACTCGGTGGTCAAGGGGGTCATCAATCCGCTGGTCGGCGCGATCGGCACCAAGGACCTCGACGGCTACAGCTCCTGCCTGAAGGGTCCGTGCAAGTTCGAGAACGGCGAAGTCGTCAGCGGCGTCCCGATCATGTGGGGCACGGTGCTCAGCGCCGTCCTCAGCTTCGTGATCACCGCGGCGGTCGTCTACTTCCTGATGGTGCTGCCCATGGCGAAGTACCTGGCCAAGAAGGCGGCGCGGGACGCGGCGAAGGAAGGCGTGCAGGAGACGCTGGAGGTCTCCGAGCTGGAGGTCCTCAAGGAGATCCGCGACGCGCTCGTGGCGCAGCGCGGCTCGGGGCACACCGAGTCGTAGCGGCGCTTCAGAGGTGGTGGGGCGGCTTCTCGTCGAGGAAGCGGGCCAGGTCGGCGGCGCTGTTGTCGCTCGCCGCCGGACGGTCGCCCCAGCCACGGTCCGAGTCGTCGGCGGACTGCACCGTCAGCGGATCGTCGAAGATCAGCGCGGCCTTGGGGTCGCGCGCTCGCGGGGCGCCGGCTTCCGGGTCGGGGGCGGTACTCATGGCTCCAGGGTACGTCGCCGGGCGGTCAGACGGCCTTGAGGCCGTGGGCCTCGAAGATCGACTTGGCGGTCGCGACCTGCTCGGGGGTGGGCGAGGGGGTGTCGTGCAGCGTGAACGTCTTGCCGAGCGCCTCCCACTTCGCCTCGCCGAGCTTGTGGAAGGGCAGGACGTCGACCCGCGAGACGTTGCCCAGGGAGCCGGCGAAGGCGGCGACGCCCTCGATGTTGGCCGGGTCGTCGGTCAGGCCGGGGACGAGCACGAAGCGCACCCACACGTTCTTGCCGAGGTCGGCCAGGCGGTGCGCGAAGTCGAGGGTCGGCCGCAGGGGGCGGCCGGTGACCTTCTTGTAGGTGTCGCGGTCCCAGGACTTGATGTCGAGCAGGACCAGGTCCACGTCGCGCAGCAGGGCGTCGGTGGCGCGGACGCCGAGGAAGCCCGAGGTGTCGAGGGCGGTGTGCAGGCCCAGTTCGTGCTTGAAGCGGTGCAGCAGTTCACCGGCGAAGACGGGCTGGAGCAGCGGTTCGCCGCCGCTGATGGTGGCGCCGCCGCCCGCGGCGTCGATGAACCGGGTGTACTTGGCGGCCTCCGCGACGACCGCGTCGGCCGAGGTGCGCTTGCCGTCGCGCATCCGCCAGGTGTCGGGGTTGTGGCAGTACAGGCAGGTGAGCGGGCAGCCCGAGAGGAACGTCACGAACCGTGTGCCCGGTCCGTCGACGCCGGTCGACAGGTCCCAGGAGTGCACCGAGCCCTCGGTGGGGCGGTGCGTCGCGGCGGCGGCCGGGGTCGCGGCGTCGTTCGCGGTGAGGTTCTGGGTGAGCAGGACGGTCATGACGTTCCTCCGTGTGGTCCTCGGGCTGCTCGGTCCGCCCCGGTCAGGCGGACCGGTTCACAGGGAGCCGTGGAAGGTGCGGTGGATGACGTCCAGCTGCTGCTCGCGCGTCAGGCGGACGAAGTTCACCGCGTAGCCGGAGACCCGGATGGTCAACTGCGGGTAGTTCTCGGGGTGTTCCATGGCGTCCTCGAGGGTCGCCTTGTTCAGGACGTTCACGTTCATGTGGAAGCCGTCGCTGGCCATGAAGCCGTCGAGCACGCCGGAGAGGTTGGCGATCCGCTCCTCGGCGGTGCGGCCGAGCGCGTCCGGGGTGATCGTGTTGGTCAGCGAGATGCCGTCCTCGGCGTCGTCGTAGGGCAGCTTCGCGACCGACAGGGCGGAGGCGATGTAGCCGTGCTCGTCGCGCCCGTTCATCGGGTTCGCGCCGGGCGCGAAGGGGGCGCCGGAGCGGCGGCCGTCCGGGGTGTTGCCGGTCTTCTTGCCGTAGACGACGTTCGAGGTGATGGTCAGCACCGACTGGGTGTGGACCGCGTCGCGGTACGTCGGGTGCTTGCGGACCTTCTCCATGAACCCGTGGACGATCGCCTTGGCGATGTCGTCGGCGCGGTCGTCGTTGTTGCCGTAGGCCGGGTAGTCGCCGTCGATCTCGTAGTCGACGGCCAGGCCGGTCTCGTCGCGGACGACCTTGACCTTCGCGTGCTTGATGGCCGAGAGGGAGTCGGCGGCCACCGACAGGCCCGCGATGCCGCACGCCATCGTGCGCAGGATGTCCCGGTCGTGCAGGGCCATCTCGATGCGCTCGTAGGCGTACTTGTCGTGCATGTAGTGGATGACGTTGAGCGCGTGGACGTACGTCTTCGCCAGCCAGTCGAGCATCGCGTCGTACTGCTCGGCGACGGTCTCGTAGTCGAGGTAGTCGCCCTCGATGGGCTCGAAGCCCTCGACGACCTGCTTGCCGGACTTCTCGTCGCGGCCGCCGTTGATCGCGTAGAGGAGCGCCTTGGCGACGTTCACGCGGGCGCCGAAGAACTGCATCTGCTTGCCGACGGCCATCGCGGAGACGCAGCAGGCGATCGCGGTGTCGTCGCCGTACTTGGGGCGCATCAGCTCGTCGGACTCGAACTGGATGGCCGAGGTGTCGATGGCGACCTGGGAGGCGAAGTCCTTGAAGCCCTTGGGGAGTTCGCGCGACCAGAAGACCGTCAGGTTCGGCTCGGGGGCCGGGCCGAGGTTGTAGAGGGTCTGCAGGGCGCGGAAGGTGGTGCGCGAGACGAGCGGGCGGCCGTCCTCGCCGATGCCGGCCATCGACCAGGTGACCCAGGTGGGGTCGCCGGAGTAGAGGTCGTTGTACTCGGGGGTGCGCAGGAAGCGGACGATGCGGAGCTTGATGACGAAGTCGTCGATGAACTCCTGGGCCTCGGCCTCGGTGATGCGGCCGGCCTCGATGTCGCGCTGGAGGTAGATGTCGAGGAAGTTGTCGATGCGGCCGATCGACATGGCCGCGCCGTTCTGCTCCTTCACGGCGGCGAGGTAGGCGAAGTACAGCCACTGGACGGCCTCGCGGCCGGTGGTGGCCGGCGCGGAGATGTCGTAGCCGTACGCCATCGCCATGGCCTTGAGCTCGTTCAGGGCCTTGATCTGCTCGGAGATCTCCTCGCGGTCCCGGATGACGTGCTCGGTGGGCCACTCGGCGGCCAGCGCGTCCTTGTCGGCCTGCTTGGCGGCGATCAGGTGGTCGACGCCGTAGAGGGCGACGCGGCGGTAGTCGCCGATGATGCGGCCGCGGCCGTAGGCGTCGGGCAGACCGGTGATGATGCCGGAGGAGCGGCAGGCGCGGATCTCGGGGGTGTACGCGTCGAAGACGCCCTCGTTGTGGGTCTTGCGCAGGTGGGTGTAGATCTCGCGGACCTCGGGGTCGGCGTCGTAGCCGTACGCGTTGAGGGCGCCCTCGACCATGCGCCAGCCGCCGTTCGGCATGATCGCGCGCTTGAGCGCACCGTCCGTCTGGAGACCGACGATGAGGTCCTTGTGGTCCTTGGCGTCGCCGTCGATGTAGCCGGGCTTGAAGGCGTCGATACGGGACGGGGTCTTCACGTCCACGTCGTAGATGCCGCGCTCGATCTCCGTCGGGAACATCGACAGGAGCTTGTCCCACACGGCGGTGGTGCGCTCGGTCGGTCCGGCGAGGAAGGAGCCGTCGCCCTCGTAGGGCGTGTAGTTCTGCTGGACGAAGTCGCGGACGTCGATGGCGTCCCGCCACAGGCCTCCCTTGAAGCCGTCCCAGGCCTCGCCGTGCGTCGTCTTTTCCGCGGGAGTGGCAGTCATCTGCGGCACCTTCCCCATCTCTTCGACCGGTTCGCTGCGTTCTTTGCTGCGTCTTCATTGGACTCCCGTGGGGGCGGTCCGGCGGGCCGCATTGGTCCTCAGTTCGGGACCAAAGGGCCTGCTTTCACGCCGCCCCCGACCGGGATCACCCAGTTGACCTGGGGTTTTCTTCGGGACTTTCGACCCGCGTTCGCTTGTGAACGTATTCACAAGATTCTGCCGAAAAAAGCGGTGCCGAGGGGATCAGCTCGGGGACTCGGCGTTCTTGCGGGCGTAGAACCACCAGCAGACGGCGATGCACGTGGCGTAGAAGCCGACGAAGCACCACAGGGCGCTGGTGACCGCGAAGTTGGCGAACATCGCCGGGATGAAGAAGAAGCCGTAGGCCGCGATCGCCGACGTGAAGCCGGTGACGGCGCCGGCCTCCATCTCCGACTGCTTCAGCGCCTTCGTGTACTCGGGCGTGCCCTCGGTGAGGCCCTTCAGGTGCTGGCTGCGGAAGATCACGGGGATCTGGCGGAACGTGGAGCCGTTGCCGATGCCGCTGAAGAAGAACGCCAGGTAGAAGCAGGCGAGGAAGCCCCAGAAGTTGCCGCCGGCGCCGTTCGTGGGCATGAAGGCGATGACGCCGATGATGGAGGCGGCCATGCCGACGAACGAGAGGATCGTGACGCGGGCGCCGCCGAGCTTGTCGGCGATCCAGCCGCCGCCCCAGCGGGCGAGCGCGCCGACGGCCGGGCCGATCCAGGCGTACGTGGCGGCCGTGTAGGCGGCGTCGATCGGGGTCCAGGTGGTCTTGATCAGCATCGGCAGGGCGGCGGCGAAGCCGATGAAGGAGCCGAAGGTGCCGACGTAGAGCCAGGTCATCAGCCAGTTGTGCTTGCGCTTGAAGATGACCTTCTGCTGCTTGAAGGGGGTGGAGGCGACCTTGAGGTCGTTCTGGCCGAACCAGGCGACGGCGGCCAGGATCACCAGGACCGGAACCCAGAGGAACGCGGCGTTCTGGAGGTAGACCGGGGTGCCGTCGGCCTTGTGCTGGGCCGAGCCGAGCGCGATGACCGAGCTGGTGATGACGATCGGGGTGAGCAGCTGCACGACGGAGACGCCGAGGTTGCCGAGGCCGCCGTTGATGCCGGTCGCGTTGCCCTTCTCGCGCTTGGGGAAGAAGAAGCCGATGTTCGCCAGCGACGAGGCGAAGTTGGCGCCGCCGAAGCCGCAGAGCGCGGCGATGGCGACCATCACGGCGTACGGGGTGCCGGTGTCCTGCACCGCGAAGCCGAGCCAGATCAGCGGGACCACCAGGACCAGGGTGGACAGCGCGGTGAAGCGGCGCTGTCCGATGCGCGGGCCGAGGAAGGTGTAGAAGATCCGGGCCGTACCGCCGGTCAGACCCGGGACGGCGGTCAGCCAGAACAGCTGCGAGGTGCTGAAGCTGAAGCCGACGTCGGCCAGGTTGGTCGCGGTGACGCTCCACACCTGCCACACCACGAAGGCGACCAGAAGGGCGGGGACGGCGATCCACAGGTTGCGGGCCGCGACCCGCTTGCCCACGGAGTTCCAGAAGAGCTCGTTCTCGGGTTCCCAGTCGGTGACGGTCCGGCCGGGCCGGTACTGCTGGGGATCATAGGAACGGGTGACGTCGTCGACCGCGGCGGCGTCCCTGACAGCAGGACTCATGGCGTGTTCCCGGAGGTGAGGAGGGTTTTCCTTGCCTCTCCAGATTCGCTCCGGGTTAAAGGGGGCGTAAGGGGACTTGGTCGCCTCGCGAGCACCCCGAAGGGTCATGGTTCACCGCGACCAAGGTCCCTGCGGTCAGCGCCCGTTCGGCACCTGGTGCGTGGCGAGCCGATGCCGTGCGCGATGACGTCGGCTCCGGAGAACGGTCGTCGTGCCGTTGCTGCCGGGACGCCTGACCCGCGCGGACGCATGCGTGCCGGTTCGCACACGCCGTGGGGCGATCTGCTGTGCTGGACGCATGACCACCACACCAGACGCGCCGCACCCGGACGCGCCGCACCCGCACGGCGTCCCGCCGCACCGGTCCCCCGTCCGCCGCATGGTCGAGCGGGGGCGGGACGAGGAGCATCGGGTCGCGTCACCGTTGGAGCTCTTCTTCGACCTGTGTTTCGTCGTGGCCGTGGCGCAGGGCGGGGTGCAGTTGGTGCACGCCGTCGCCGAGGGGCACGCGGGCAGCGGGGTGTTCGACTACGCGCGGATCTTCTTCGCGATCTGGTGGGCGTGGATGAACTTCACCTGGTTCGCCTCCGCGTACGACAACGACGACGCGCTGTACCGGGTCGTCACGCTCGTGCAGATCGCGGGCGTGCTGGTGCTGGCGGCCGGGGTCACGCAGGCCTTCGAGCACGACAACTTCACGGTCGTCTGGCTCGGTTACCTGATCATGCGGGTCGCGATGGCGACGCACTGGCTGCGCGCCGCGGCCGCGAGCGGCGGCGCCGAGCGGAAGGTCGCGCTGCGGTACGCGGGCGGGGTGATGCTGTGCCAGGTCGGCTGGCTCGCCCTCCAGTTCGTGCCGGCGGGTGCCGCGCAGAACGGGGTGTTCCTGGCGATGGTGGTCCTGGAGATGTGCGTTCCGGTGTACGCGGAGCGGGACCGGCAGACGTCCTGGCATCCGCACCACATCGCCGAGCGCTACGGCCTGTTCACCATCATCGTGCTCGGCGAGACCGTCGCCGCGGCGACGGTCGCGGTGAAGTCCGGCATCGAGGAGAACGACGCACTGGGCGAGCTGCTGCCGATCGCGGCCGGCGGCCTGCTGATCGTGTTCGCGGCCTGGTGGATCTATTTCGCGGTGCCGATCCACGACCGGCTGCGGAGCAACCGGCAGGCGTTCGTGTGGGGCTACGGCCACTACCTCATCTTCGCGTCGGCGGCGGCGATCGGCGCGGGCATCGAGGTCGCCGTCGAGCAGGCGGTCGGCGAGGCCCACCTGTCCACGACGGCGGCGTCGGCGGCGGTGACCGTGCCGACGGCGGTGTTCCTGGCGATGGTGTGGGCGCTGCACGCGCGGTTCTTCAAAGTGGGCCTGGCACAGCAGTTGACGTTGCCGGTGTGCGCGGTGCTGGTGCTCGCGGCGACGTTCGCCGGGCAGTGGGCGGTGCTCGCGGCAGGGGTCGCGATGGCGCTCACCGTGGTCGTCGGGGTGAGCCTCTCCGCGCGCTCCGCCTGACCGGTGCCGCGGACGCCGTAGCCGTCGCGGGCCCCGGGCCGGGGTCAACTGCCGTGGTACGCATGGGCCATGACACCGACCACCCCGCGCCCCGGCCCCGCCCGGAACGACGACCGGAACGACGCCGGAAGCGACGCCCGAAACGACGCCCTCACCGACGTGACCGGCCTGCGCGTCGGTCACGCCACCCTCACCGGTGACGGCTTCCTGACCGGCACGACCGTCGTGCTCGCCCCGCCCGGCGGCGCCGTCACCGCCGTCGACGTGCGCGGCGGCGGCCCCGGCACCCGGGAGACCGACGCCCTCGACCCGCGCAACCTGGTGCAGCGCGTCGAGGCGATCGTCCTGACCGGCGGCAGCGCGTACGGGCTCGACTCGGCGTCGGGCGTGATGGCGTGGCTGGAGGAGCGGGGACGCGGCGTCCCGGTGGGCGGCCCCGGGCAGGTCGTCCCCGTGGTGCCCGCGGCCTGTGTCTTCGACCTCGGCCGCGGCGGCGACTGGCGGGCCCGTCCCGACGCGTCGACGGGCCGCGCCGCGGTCGAGGCAGCGGCGGCGGCCGGCCTCAACTCCCCCGTCCGGGAAGGCAGTACGGGCGCGGGCACCGGCGCCCTCGTCGGCCCGCTGCGCGGCGGCATCGGCACCGCGTCCACGGTGCTCGCCTCCGGCATCACGGTCGCGGTGCTGGTCGTCGCCAACGCGGCCGGCTCTGCGGTGGATCCGGCGACCGGGGCGCTGTACGGGGAGTTCTTCGCGGGCACGGGCCCGGTGACGTACCCCGCCCCCGCCGTCCACGAGGCGGCCCGCAAGCGCCTCGCCGACCTGGCCGCCGCGAGCGGGCCCGCGCCCCTGAACACCACCCTCGCCGTCGTCGCCACCGACGCCGACCTCACCCGTGCCCAGGCGCAGAAGGTCGCGGGCACCGCGCACGACGGCATCGCGCGCGCCGTGCGCCCCGTCCACCTGCTGAACGACGGCGACACGGTCTTCGCCCTCGCCACCGGCGACCGGCCGCTCGACGCCGCGAGCCCGCTCGCGCTCAACGAGATCCTGGCCGCGGGGGCGGATCTGGTGACGCGGGCGATCGTACGGGCCGTGCGGGCGGCCGACCCGGCCGGCGAGGACGGCAGCCGCCCGTATCCGGCCTACGGCGACCTCTACGGCCCGTACGACGCGGAGGCTCGGCCCACCACCCCGTGACCACGCCCCCGCGGCTCCGCCTGTGTCCGCCTTCACACCAGCCGGGCGGAACCCCGCACTCCCCCTCGCCCTCTCCCCTCGTACCGGACCATCTGCGCGGAACAGCGGAAGACCGGTGAAAGAGCAAAAGGAAGAGGAAGTGGAGCAGACCGTGAGGAAGCAGAACATAGTCGTCGCGTGGGCCGCACTCACCCTCGGCGCGCTCACCCTCACGGCCTGCGGCGGGAGCGCGAGCGCCGAGGGGAACGGGGGCGGCGAGGACGGCGGCGCACAGGACGCCCCGCGGATCACCATCTCCGCGAAGGACGGCTCGACCGGCGCGTCCATCAACGCGACCGGCGTCGAGGTCAGCGAAGGAAAGCTGACCGGCGTGAGGATGACCGAGGCCGCCACCGGCAAGCGGATCGCGGGCGCCCTCAGCGCGAACGGCGCGTCCTGGAAGCCCGAGGGGCAGCTGGCGCGCGGTACCAAGTACCGGATCTCCGCGACCGCGAAGGACGGCGAGGGTCACACGGCCGCCGCCAACTCGATCTTCACGACGGTGTCGGGCGCGCACAGCTTCATCGGCACGTACACCCCGGACAACGGCGCGACGGTCGGCGTCGGGATGCCGGTCTCCTTCACGTTCGACAAGGCGATCACGGACAAGAAGGCCGTCCAGTCGCACATCACGGTCTCCTCCAGCAGCGGACAGCGCGTCGTCGGCCACTGGTTCGGCGCGCAGCGCCTCGACTTCCGGCCCGCGGAGTACTGGAAGGCCGGCTCCAAGGTCACGATGAAGATCGACCTCGACGGTGTCGAGGGGGCGAACGGCGTGCACGGCGTGCAGAAGAAGACGGTCACCTTCACCGTCGGCCGCGCCCAGGTCTCCACGATCGACGCGAACACGCAGCAGATGACGGTCGTACGCGACGGACGGACGGTCCGGACGGTCCCGGTGTCGACGGGCAGCGCCCAACATCCCACCTACAACGGACAGATGGTGATCTCCGAGAAGTTCACGCAGACGCGGATGAACGGCTCGACGGTCGGCTTCGGCGGCGAGTACGACATCCCGGACGTGCCGCACGCGATGCGCCTGTCGCAGTCGGGCACGTTCATCCACGGCAACTACTGGAGCTCCCCCGGCATCTTCGGCAGCCAGGGCACCAGCCACGGCTGCGTCGGCATGCGGGACGTGAAGGGCGCGGGCGGCGACACCGTCGCCAAGTGGTTCTTCGACCACTCGCTCGTCGGCGACGTCGTGGTCATGAAGAACTCGCACGACAGCACGATCGCGCCGGACAACGGCCTCAACGGCTGGAACATGGCGTGGAGCCAGTGGACCGCGGGCAGCGCCGTCTAGGGCCCGCCTGATCGGGAACCTCCCGCGCGGCCGGCCCGTTGTGCAGGCACGTTGCCCAATACCCCTTCCCCGTTTGCGATTTCGTGGACATGATGTCGGACCCAGGGGCTACGGTATGCACCCACAAGGTGACATGCAGCGATGCCGGGAGGTGCCTTGAGCGTTCCGTACGACTTCGAGCCGACCGCAGCTCCCGCGGCCGGGCCCGACGACGAACTGGCCCGTCTGCTGGGCCGCGCGCTGAACTCCTTCGAGCTGCCCGAGGAGACCCTGGGCCTGCTCGCCACCGCCCTCGCGTACGACACGTCGCTGCACTCGGCGCACCACAGCTCGGGCCTGCACCGTGAGACGTACCGGCACACGTGGCTGCTCGCCGACGGCCGTTCCCTCACGCTGTGGGAGCTGGTGCACAACACGGGCCGGGACGGGTTACCCCAGCACGAGGTGTACGTCTCGGAGGACGAGCTGCATCTGGCGACGGGGCGGCTGCCGCTGCCCCCGGAGGCGGCCCCCGCGTTCGACCTCCAAGTCCCGATCGCGCCGGTGCAGCTGCCGCCGGTCCCGCCGCAGCGCCGCGCCTTCGGACCCGCAGACCCGGACAGCTCCGTCGACCACGCCCGCAGGCTGCTGCGCCGCGCGGAGAACCCGGACGCGACGACCCGCCCCGGGCCCGGCACGGCGCGGCTGCTGCGGGAGGCGTGCGCGCACCAGATCACGCAGGCGTTCGGCCGCCGTATCAGCCCCGGCTTCGCGCTGTACGAGCACGCGTTCCTGCTGCGTGACGGGTGCGAGGTCAGCCTCTGGGAGGTCGAGCACACGGCGACGCCGGACGGCCGGCACATGTGCGAGGTCTATCTGACGCAGGCGGCGGCACGCACGGCGATCGAGCACCGCGCCTCGGCCGCCAATCACGGCTGACGCCGATCATGGCCGGCGCCGACCAGGGCCGATACCGACCGCGTCTCGGCCGCTAACCGCGGCTGAACTGCCGTACCAGACCGGCGAACGCGTCCTGTTCGTCGGCCGACAGCGGCACGGACTCCACCGCGGGCGCCTGCGACTGCCCGGGCAGCAGGCCCAGCGGCAGCGCTCGGGAGCGGGGCAGCGGCTCCGGCGGCACGGCGGCGACGGCGCGCACGAGGCGGACCAGACCGACCACCCAGGCCACCGTGGCGATCGCGAGGAGCGCCAGGCCTATCTGCTGAAGGATCGACACGTGCTCAGGCATGCGGTCCAGTGAACACCACGGTCCGGGACTTTGGTCCCGGACCGTGACGTATCTCGCAGGAACGGACAGTTCCTGCCATGCCCCTCGTAGGGGTGCTTTCAGGCGGCGGCCGGGACCTTCGACTCCGGTACGGCGGACGCCTCTTCGGCGGTGGCGAGGGTCTCGGGGGCCGGCTTCCGCATCCCCTTCAGTGCGACGACCAGGGCGGCCGAGACGCACACGCCCGCCGCGATGGCGATCAGGTAGAGGAAGGCGTTGCCGATCAGCGGGACCACGAAGATGCCGCCGTGCGGGGCGCGCAGCGTGCAGCCGAAGACCATCGACAGGGCGCCGGTGACCGCGCCGCCCGCCATCGAGGCGGGGATCACCCGCAGCGGGTCGGCCGCGGCGAACGGGATCGCGCCTTCGGTGATGAAGGAGGCGCCGAGCACCCAGGCGGCCTTGCCGTTCTCCCGCTCGGCCTTGGTGAAGAGCCGGCCGCGCACGGTGGTGGCGAGGGCCATCGCAAGGGGCGGCACCATGCCGGCGGCCATCACGGCGGCCATGACCTTGAGCGAACCGTCGGTGGGGTTGGCGAGGCCGCCGACCGCGAAGGCGTACGCGACCTTGTTGAGCGGACCGCCCAGGTCGAAGCACATCATCAGGCCGAGGATGATGCCGAGGATGACCGCGTTGGCGCCGGAGAGGGAGTTGAGCCAGTCGGTCAGGGCGCTCTGGAGCGAGGCGATGGGCTTGCCGATGACGACGAACATCAGGAAGCCGACGACGATCGACGAGAGCAGCGGGATCACGACGACCGGCATGATGCCGCGCAGCACGGCCGGGACGTTCACCTTCTGGATCGCCATCACGACGCCGCCCGCGATGAGGCCGGCGACCAGACCGCCGAGGAAGCCGGCGTTGACGGTCAGCGCGATCGAGCCGCCGACGAAGCCGGGCACGAGACCCGGCCGGTCCGCCATGCCGTACGCGATGTAGCCGGCGAGCACCGGGACGAGGAAGGCGAACGCCGCCTGGCCGGTGTAGAAGAGCAGCGCGGCCCAGCTGGTCGTGGAGCCCCAGTCGAAGCTGTTGAGCAGCGTCTCGACCTTGACGTCGGCGACCTCGTAGCCGCCGATCGCGAAACCGAGCGCGATGAGCAGGCCGCCGGCCGCGACGAAGGGCACCATGTAACTGACGCCCGACATCAGCCACTTGCGCAGCTTCGTCCCGTAACCGTCGCCGGATTCCCCGGAGTTGTCCACAGGTGTGGACGACGTCGCCGGTGCGGACGTCTCGCCGCGGGCGGCCTTCTCGCGGACCTCGGCGATGAGCTCGGCCGGGCGGTTGATGCCCGCCTTCACGCCGACGTCGACCGTCGGCTTTCCGGCGAAGCGCTCCTTCTCCCGTACGGGGACGTCGTGGGCGAAGATCACGCCGTCGGCGGCTGCGATCACGGCCGGGTCGAGCCGGGTGAAGCCGGCGGAGCCCTGGGTCTCGACGGTGAGCTCGACACCGTCGGTGTCGCGGGCCGTGTTCTCCAGGGACTCGGCCGCCATGTAGGTGTGGGCGATGCCGGTGGGGCAGGAGGTGACGGCCACGATCTTGAACGAGGCCTTGGGCGCGGGCCGGGTCGCGGGCTGCTCCGGCTCGGGGGCGGGCTCCTGGGCGGGCTGTGCGTCGCCGCGGATGAGGGCCGCCGCCTGCTCGGCGTCGGTCGCCGCGCGCAGGGCCGCCTTGAAGTCCTCGTCCATCAGCTGGCGGGCCAGGGAGGAGAGGATCGTCAGGTGGGCGTCGTCCGCGCCGGCCGGGGCCGCGATCAGGAAGATCAGGTCGGCGGGGCCGTCGGGGGCGCCGAAGTCGACGCCGTGCGCTGCGCGGCCGAAGGCGAGGGTGGGCTCGGTGACGTGTTCGCTGCGGCAGTGCGGGATGCCGATGCCGCCGTCGAGGCCGGTCGGCATCTGGGCTTCTCGGGCCGCGACGTCGGCGAGGAAGCCGTCCAGGTCCGTTATTCGGCCCTGGGCGACCATGCGCTCCGCCAGGGAGCGGGCGGCCTCGTCCTTGCTCTGGGCGGACAGGTCGAGGTCGACCAGGTCCGCGGTGATCATCTCGCTCATCGCGGGCTCCTTTGCCTACGCATCTGCGTGGTGGGGTGGTGGACGGCGGGTGCGGCTTGGTGGGGGCTGGTCGCGCAGTTCCCCGCGCCCCTTCGGGGCGCTCCCGTTGAGGCGCGTGTCACGTCACGGCCTCCTTGAGCGGCCTGTCGAGGGGAACCTCTGAGGTCAGCGTCACCTGCTCCGGGCGGAGGTCCGACGGTGTCGGCATCGCGCTGCCGGGGAGCTGGACGGCCGCCGCGCCGTGGGCGACCGCGGAGGCCAGGGCGTTCGGGCCCGTGCCGCCCGCGATCAGGAAGCCGGCGAGAGAGGAGTCGCCGGCGCCGACGTTCGAGCGGACGGTGTCGACCGGGGCAGAGGCGAACCATGCGCCCGTCGCGTCGACCAGGATCTGGCCGTCCGCGCCGAGCGAGGCGAGGACGGCCACCGCGCCCAACTCCCGCAGTTCCTCCGCCGCCTTGACCGCGTCGCCGACCGTGGCGAGCGGGCGGCCGACGGCCTCGGCGAGCTCCTCGGCGTTGGGCTTGACGACGTCGGGGCGTTCGCGCAGGGCCGCGAGGAGCGCGGGGCCCGAGGTGTCGAGGGCGATCCGGGCTCCGGCGGCGTGCGCGCGGGCCACCAACTCGGCGTACCAGGAGGGTTCGAGGCCCCTCGGCAGGCTGCCGCAGCAGGCGATCCAGTCGGCGCCGGCGGACTGCTCACCGACGGCGGAGAGCAGCGACTCGGCTTCCTGGGGGGTCAGTTCGGGGCCCGGGGCGTTGATCTTCGTCAGCGTTCCGTCGGGCTCGGCGAGGGCGATGTTCGAGCGGGTCTGGCCCGCGACCGGGACGGGCGCGACCTTGATGCCCTGACCGTCGAGGAGGTCGGCGACGAGCGCGCCCGGGGCGCCGCCCAGCGGGAGGACCGCCAGCGTGGGGGCTCCGGCGGCGGCGACGGCCCGCGAGACGTTGACGCCCTTGCCGCCCGGGTCCATGCGCTCGCCACTGGCGCGCACGACCTCACCGCGGTCGAGGCCGGGGACCTCGTACGTGCGGTCGAGGGAGGGGTTGGGGGTGACGGTGAGGATCATGGAGCGGATCGCCGCTTTCGTGCTCGGGGTGGTGCCGGGGGAAGAGGGGAGGGTCATGCGCGGATCACCTCCGTGCCGGCCGCCTCGATCGCGGCCGCGTCCTCGGGGGCGAGGCCGGTGTCCGTGATGAGGAGGTCGACGTCGTCGAGGTCGCCGAACCGGGCGAAGTGCTCCTGGCCATGCTTGCCCGAGTCGGCCAGGAGCACGACCCGGCGGGCCGCGGCGACGGCGGCGCGCTTCACGGCGGCCTCCGCGAGGTCGGGGGTGGTCAGTCCGGCCTCGGCGGAGAAGCCGTTGGCCGCGAGGAAGACGACGTCCGCGCGGATCTCGGCGTAGGCGCGCAGGGCCCAGGCGTCGACGGCGGCGCGGGTGCGGTGGCGTACCCGGCCGCCGATGAGGTGCAGCTGGATGCCGGGGTGGTCGGCGAGCCGGGCGGCGGTGGGCAACGAGTGCGTGACGACGGTGAGTTCGGACTCCAGCGGCAGTGCGGCCGCGAGCCGGGCGACCGTCGAACCGGCGTCGAGGACGACGCTGCCCTCGGCCGGCAGCTCGGCGAGCGCGGCCCGCGCGATGCGGTCCTTCTCGTCGGCGGCGGTGGACTCCCGCTCGGCGAGGTCGGGCTCGAAGTCGAGCCGCCCGGCCGGGATGGCGCCGCCGTGCACGCGCCGTACGAGTCCGGCCCGGTCCAGGGCCTTCAGGTCGCGCCGGATCGTCTCGGCGGTGACCTGGAACGCCTCGGCCAGCGACAGCACGTCGACCCGGCCGCCGTCGCGGGCGAGGCGGAGGATCTCCTGCTGGCGCTCTGGTGCGTACATGCCCGTTTACCTGTGCCTTCTTCTCCGAGCGTGCCCGAATGTGTTGCTCTATCGCGAGACTACGACTGCATGTCCGGAAAGTAAACAGGTTCGGGCATTGCGCAGACACAAACGGGCATTGGTCCCGATGCCCGTACGGCAAAGGGCCCGGCCCTCCGGGAAGGAGGACCGGGCCCGCGGCGGGCGCCGCACGACTACTGCCTGCTGACTACTGCCCCATCACGTACTTCACCGTCGGCCCGGTGGTCCAGCCGCCGTCCACCGCGAGCTCGGCGCCCGTGACGTACGACGAGTCGTCGGAGAGCAGGAAGACCACGGCCTTCGCGATCTCGTCGGCCTCGCCGACCCGGCCCATCGGGGTGTTCGGGTAGTTGCCCTCGCCCTGCCGGATGCCGACCTGGGCGGTCATCGGGGTGTACGTCATGCCGGGGTGCACGGAGTTCACGCGGATCCCCGCCGTGCCCTGCTCCACCGCCGCGATCTTCGTCAGGCCGCGCACACCCCACTTCGAGGCGCCGTACGAGGACGTGAGCGCGAGGCCCATCAGGCCCGCCGCGGAGGAGATGTTGACGATGGAGCCGCCGCCGTTCTCGCGCATCGCGGGGACGACGGTCTTCATGCCGGCGAAGACGCCGACCAGGTTGATGTCGAGGACCTTGCGGAAGCGCTCGACGCTCTCCGTCTCGAACGGCATGCCGGTGGAGACGCCGGCGTTGTTGACGAGCCCGTCGACCCGGCCGAACTCGGCGGTGGCGTACGCGGCCGCGGCCTGCCACGCCTCCTCGTCCGTGACGTCGAGGTGGACGTAGCGGGCGCGCTCGCCCAGCTCGGCGGCGAGGGCCTCGCCGTCGTCGTCGAGGACGTCGCCGATGACGACGTTGGCCCCGGCGGCTATCGCCGTACGGGCGACTTCACCGCCGATACCGCGGGCTCCGCCGGTGATCAGGACGGTCTTGCCGGTGAGGTCGTTCATGGGGGCTCCACTTCATCGGGGGCTTCATCCGGGCCCGGGGGTTCATCAAGGGGTCGCGTCGAGGCATGCGAGCGCCAGCGCCGCCGGGCCGCCCGGCCCCGCGGCGGGGCTGTCGGACGCGGCCCACGCCTCCACCGCCACGCGCACCGCCGTCGACGCCTTCCCCGCGGTCAGCCGCAGCTCCAGCGAGCCGGCCTCCGCGCCCGTCCGCTCGGCGAGGATCCGCGCCAGCGTCGACTCCGAGACGCGGCAGGTGTCCGCCCAGACGGCCCGCAGCGCCGGGGACTCGTCCGTCAGGCGCAGCAGGGCGCGCACCCACTCCAGGGACGCCGCGTTCGCCGGGTCGTCCGCGGTGAGCGCGCGCCGCACGGCGTGCCGCAGCGCGTCCGGTACGGAGAGGCCGGCGGGCGCCTCGCGCACGGCCTCGGCCCACTCCTGCGCCCCGGCGGCGAAGAGCGGCGCGACGGCCTCCTCCTTGGTCGCGAAGTAGCGGTAGAAGGTGCGCGGGGCGATGCCCGCGGCCCGCGCGATGTCCTCGGCGCGGGTGGACCGCAGCCCGCCCTCGGTGAAGAGCCGGGCCGCCGTGCGCGCGATGTCGAGCCGGGTCGCGGCCTTGCGCCGCTCCGTCAGCGTGGTCGCCGCACCTGCTGTTCCTGCTACCCCTGCCATGAAGTCAGGATATGCCCATGTGGCACAATCTGCCACCGCCAGACAATGACCATGTCAATAGGTGAGCGGGGCGAGCACGGTGCGGCGGCGACGATTCCTCCTTCGGACAGCGGGCCTGACGGGGGCGGGGGCCCTGGCGATGAGCGGCTGCGGCTCGGGGGACGGCGACAAGGTCACGCTGCGGCTCCTCGTCGCGAGTTACGACAAGAGCGTCGGTGCCGCCATCGGCGACCAGTGGGACGACGTCGTGAAGGCCTTCGGGAAGAAGCACCCGGACATCACCGTCGAGGTGGAGCGGGTCCCGTTCCTCAAGATCGACGCGGTGCTCGCGCGGCGGGTCAAGGAGGGCCACGCGCCGGACATCGCGCAGGGTCACGTCTTCGCGCCGTACGCGGAGGCCGGCGGGCTCTACCCGGTCGACGAGCTCTTCGAAATCCCCACGCAGGCGGACTTCATCACGTCGTTCGCCGACGCGGGCCGCGCCGACTACGTCCAGTACGGCATCCCGATCCTGGCCAGCACCCCGCGGCTGTTCTTCAACAAGGCGCTCTTCCGGCAGGCCGGGCTCACCGCGGCGCCCACCTCGTGGGCCGAACTGCGCTCCTGCGCCCAGGCGTTGAAGGCCGCCGGCGTCCCGACCCCGTACGCGCTCCAGTTCGGCCCCGAGGCCGCCGAGGACGAACTCCTCACCTGGCTCCTGGCCGGCGGTGGCGGCTACTCCGACGTCGGCGGCTACGACTTCTCCTCCACCGCGAACGAGGCCGCCCTGACGTGGCTGCGCGACGAGCTCGTCGCCCCCGGGCTCGCGGGCGCCGACCCGTCGACGCTCACCAGGACCGAGGCGTACGCCGAGTTCCTCAAGGGCCGGGTCGGCATGCTCATCGCCCACCCGGTGCTGCTCGGCGCCGCCGACCGGGCGCGGCTGCCGTACGACCACGCGCCCTTCCCGCAGAAGGACGGGGACCCGGCGCCGCCGGTCGGGCTCAACGACTGGATGATGGCGTTCCGCGCGGGCGGCCGCGTCAAGGAGGCGGGCGCGTTCCTGACGTTCCTGTTCAGCACCGGTTCCGCGAAGACGTACGGCGGCGGGCAGGCCACGCTGCCGGTGACCGTGTCGGGGTCGGAGCAGTTGCGGGCGGACCGGTCGCAGCGGGAGCTGTGGGCGTTCGTCGACCAGATGCCGGACGCCGAGTTCCACCCGGTGGGCCTTGCGTCGTGGCCGACCGTACGCAGTGCCGTGCGCGAGCGGATCGGCGCGGCGGTGACCTCCGGCGGGCGGCCCCGGGACGTGCTTCAGGCGCTGGACCAGGTGGGGCAGTCCAGCGCCTGAGCGGGGTGAACGCGAGGGTCAGCCGACCAGTTCGCGCTCCTCCTCGGCGGCGTCCTGCGCGGGGACCTCGCCGTCGGCGGGCTCCGAAGCCACGACCGGGTTCTTCGGCAGCGCGAACATCAGCAGGAAGATGCCGACCATGACCGCCGCCGCCCACAGCAGCGCGTGGCGGAAGCCGTCGATGAAGGCGACGCTGCCCGCACCCTGGCGCAGGTGGTCCTCGACGACGTTGAAGAAGACGACGGAGACGAGGCTGAGGCCCAGCGCGTTGCCCATCTGCATCACCGTGTTGATCAGGCCGGACGCCGAACCCGCGTGCTCACGCGGCACCTCGGAGAGGATCGCGTCGGTCAGCGGCGCGACGATCAGACCCATCCCGAGGCCCATCACGACCAGCGGGAGCGCCATCTGCCAGGAGGCGATGCCGAGCCCGTAGTGGCCCGCTTCCCATACGTAGATGAGGATGCCGGCGGCGAACAGCAGCGCGCCCGCCTGGAGGACCTTGCGGCCGAAGACCGGGACCAGCTTCTGCACGGAGATACCGGCGGCCACCGAGACCGCGATGGAGAACGGCACGCCCGTCAGGCCCGCCCGCAGCGCGCTCCAGCCGAGGCCGAGCTGCATGTAGAGCGTCCACGTCAGGAAGAAGATGCCCATCGCGAGGCCGAAGACGGTCTGCACGGCGATGCCGCCCGCGAAGCTCTTCACCTTGAACAGGGACAGCTCGATCAGCGGGGAGCCGTCGCGCCGGGTCTTCGCCCTCTCGTACGCGACCAGGACCACGACGATCACGACGGACGCCGCCATCATCACGAAGCCCCAGACCGGCCAGCCGTTCTCGCGGCCCTGGGTCAGCGGGTAGACGAGCGCCAGCATGGCGAGGGTGACCAGGACGACGCCGACGAGGTCCAGCTTGAGCGCCTTGGGCGCCTTGGACTCGGTGATGACGCGCGAGCCGAGGATCAGGGCGGCGATGCCGACCGGCAGGTTGATGAGGAAGATCGGGCGCCATTCGAGGCCCGCGATGTTCCACTCGGTGAGCAGCGCGCCGAGCAGCGGTCCCGTCACCGCGCCGAGCCCGACGATCGCGCCGAACAGGCCGAAGACCTTGCCGCGCTCGTGCGCCGGGAAGGTGGCGTGCACGATCGACAGGACCTGCGGGACCATCAGCGCCGCCATGCCGCCCTGGAGGATCCGGGACGCGACCAGCATCTCCGGGTTCGCCGCGAAGCCGCACAGCGCGGACGCGATCGTGAACCCGGTGATGCCGAGCAGGAAGAGCCGCTTGCGGCCGAAGATGTCGCCGAGGCGGCCGCCCGTGATGAGCAGCGCCGCGAAGGCCAGCGCGTAACCGGCGGTGATCCACTGGATCTGGCCGTCCGTCGCGCCCTCGTCCTGCCGGATGGTCGGCAGGGCGATGTTGACGATGGTGACGTCGACGAGGTCCATGAACGCGGCCGTCATCACGATGGCCAGGGCGTACCAGCGTCGCCGGTCGGCGACGTCCACTGAATCCACTGACGGAGCTGCTGTTGAAGTCATACGGAAAACCTAAAACCCATCTAGGTCAGGTCGTGTCCTAGATGGACGGCATCCTTGAAACATGACGACGACAACCTCCGACACCACCCCGGGCCGGTTGCTCCAACTCCTCTCGCTCCTGCAGACCCCGCGCGAATGGCCGGGCGGCGAACTCGCCGACCGGCTGAACGTGTCGCGCCGCACGGTCCGCAGGGACATCGACCGCCTGCGCGATCTGGGCTATCCCGTGCAGGCCACGCTGGGCTCCGACGGCGGCTACCGCCTCGTCGCGGGCAAGGCACTCCCCCCGCTCGTCCTCGACGACGAGGAGGCCGTCGCGATCGCGGTGGGCCTGCGCGCCGGGGCCGGGCACGCCGTCGAGGGCGTGGAGGAGGCATCGCTGCGGGCCCTGACCAAACTGGAACAGGTGCTGCCGTCGCGCCTTCGCCACCGCGTCTCGACGCTCCAGGCCGCGACGATCCCGCTCACGTTCGGCGACGGCCCCACGATCGCGACCGAGACGCTCACCGTGATCGCGTCCGCCACGGCGGGCTCGGAACGGCTGCGCTTCCACTACCGGGCCGCCGACGGCGCGGCCACCCGCCGTCTGGTGGAACCCTGCCGCCTGGTCTCGACGGGGCGCCGCTGGTACCTCGTCGCGTACGACATCGATCGCGACGACTGGCGCACGTTCCGGGTCGACCGGGTGTCGGAGCCGTTCGCGACCGGGGCGCGGTTCGCTCCGCGGGAGGTGCCGGACGGGGATGCGGCGGAGTTCGTACGGCGCTCGGTGTCCTCACGGGGGGCCGCGACGTACGAGATGGACGTGGAGTTCGCGGCGCCGGTCGAGGAGGTCGCGGCGCGGGTGCCGGCGGTGGTGGGCGTCCCGGTCGCCCTGCCGTCGGGCGACGCGTGCCGGCTGGTCGCGACGGTGTCGCAGCCGGTGGAGTGGACGGCGGTGCGGCTCGCGATGACGGGGTTCGCCTTCCGGGTCCGCGGGCCCGAGGAACTGGTCACGGCCGTACGGGAGTTGGGGGCGCGCCTGTCCTCGGCGGCGATCGAGGGGTAGGGGTTTCGTCGCCGGGTGCGGGTCCGGTGGGGGCTGGTCGCGCAGTTCCCCGCGCCCCTGGAGCATGCGGCTTCGCCGCGGCCCCTTAGGGCGCGCTTGAACGCGCGCCTTCACGAGAAGCGCCCCATGAGATGGCGCACGAAGTGCGCATCTCAGGGGCGCGGGGAACTGCGCGACCAGCCACGAATCACCTGCGGCCGCGCACGAACGGCCCCGGGCAGACGAAAGGGCGCCGAAAACCCCGGCGCCCCTTTGTTCCGCCCCGCGCCGGCTAGGCGGCGGCGTCGAACCCGGTGTCGCGGGCCAGCTTCTTCAGCTCCAGAAGCGCATGCTTCTCGATCTGCCGAATCCGCTCCCGGGTCAGCCCGTGCTCCTTGCCGACCTCCGTGAGCGTCCGCTCCCGCCCGTCCTCGATCCCGTACCGCATCTTGATGATGGACGCGGTGCGCTGGTCGAGCCGGCCGATCAGGTCGTCGAGTTCCTCGCTGCGCAGCAGCGTCAGGACGGACTGCTCGGGCGAGACCGCCGACGTGTCCTCGAGGAGGTCGCCGAACTGGGTGTCGCCGTCGTCGTCCACCGACATGTTCAGCGAGACCGGGTCACGGGCCCAGTCCAGGACGTCGACGACGCGCTCGGGGGTCGTCTTGTCGAGCTGCGCGGCGATCTCCGCGGGCTCCGGGTCCCGCCCGTTCTCCCGGTTGAACTCGCGCTGGACGCGGCGGATGCGGCCCAGCTCCTCGACGAGGTGGACGGGGAGACGGATGGTGCGGGACTGGTCCGCTATGGAGCGGGTGATGGCCTGGCGGATCCACCAGGTCGCGTACGTGGAGAACTTGAAGCCCTTGCGGTAGTCGAACTTCTCGACGGCGCGCACCAGGCCCGCGTTCCCCTCCTGGATCAGGTCGAGCAGGGGCAGACCACTGCGCGGGTAGCGGCGGGCGACCGCCACGACCAGGCGCAGGTTCGACTTGATGAAGATGTCCTTGGCCTTCTCGGACGCCTCGACCAGCGCTTCCAGCTCCTCGCGGGTCGCCTTGCCCGCGGCGGCGCTGTCCCCGAAGTCGCCGAGCTCGCCGTCGAGGATCTGCCGGGCGTACACGCCCGCCTCGATGGTCTGGGAAAGCTCGACTTCCTTGGCTGCGTCGAGCAGCGGTGTCCGCGCGATCTCGTCGAGGTACATGCCGACCAGGTCGCGGTCGGCGATCTCCCCGCCTACGGCGCGAACACTGCGTGCCGCGACAGTCTCGCCGGAGGTGGCGGACTTACGACGGGCTACGGCACGGGTTGCCATGCGTGCTCCCTTGCGGTGGTAGGTCGGCTCGTACACCCTCGCGGGTGCCCTGCTTCCGAAGGAAACAACGACTGGAATCCGGACAGAATTCCCAAGCCGCCCCATCTTTTTTGTGATCATGCAGTACCCTGTCGCGCCACACCGCGCGAAGAGGGGAGACGGGATGTCGTCGGAGCTCACAGAGGTGCAGGTCAGGCCGGGAGTCGAGGGTGACCTCGCGGCTCTCACGGACCTCTACAACCACTACGTACGTGAGACGCCGATCACATTCGACACGGCCGTCTTCACTCCCGAAGAGCGACGTCCTTGGCTGCTCTCCCATCCAGAAGACGGCCGGCACCGCCTCCTGGTTGCGCAGGAACACAAGGAGGGGACTTTCGGCCCGATCCTCGGGTACGCCACGTCCAGCCCGTTCCGCGTGAAGGCGGCGTACGACACGTCGGTGGAGGTCACCGTCTACTGCGCGCCCGGCGCGGGCGGCCGGGGCATCGGCACGCTCCTCTACAAGGCGCTCTTCGAGGCGCTCGCCGACGAGGACGTCCACCGCGCCTACGCGGGCATCACCCAGCCCAACGAAGCCTCGGTCCGGCTGCACACCCGCTTCGGCTTCACCTACGTGGGCACGTACAAGGAAGTGGGCAGGAAGTTCGGCTCGTACTGGGACGTCGCCTGGTACGAGAAGGAGCTCGGCCGCAAGGACTAGGGCCGCAGACCGTTACGGGCCGGGAGCGCCCGCGCCTACTCTCCCGCCATGACCGAGATCACGGGCGATATCACGGGCGACACCACCGGCACGCTGGACGAGGCACTGGAGCGGCTGCACAGCAGCGGGCCCGAGCGGCTCGGGCATCTCACCAATCACGCCCCGATGGCCGTCGAGGCGCTGGCCTCGCGCGGGCAGGCCGGGGCGGTGCACCGCTGGCTCGACCTGTACGCGCCGCGCCTGGAGGAGTTCCCCGCCGGGCGCGAGCCCGTCACCGCGGGGAACTGGCGGGAGGCGCTCGGCGATCCGCGCCGCGCGGCGGACTGGATCGCGTACTTCACGCGCGAGGTCGGGGAGCGGCCCTGGCGCGACGTGCTCGCCGAGTGGTGGCCGCGCCTGCTGCCCGGCATGTACGGGGGCTCGACGCACCCGGTGATCCGCGTCGGGCACGCCGTGCGCACACTGCTCGCCACCGCCCCGGACGCCGTGCCGACCGACCCGCGCCGCACCGAACTGGCGCACGGCCTCGGCTACTGGGCCGCCCGCCACCGCACGGTCGGCGGCATCGCCGTACGGCAGGGACCGACGGACCCGACGGACCCCGCCGCCGCCCTGGACGCCGTGGTGCCGATCGCGAACCCGTCGAGCGGCGAGTTCTCCGAGCTGCTCGGCCGGGTCACGGCCCTGCCGGTGTGGGCGGCCTCGGTGACCGACCCCGACGAGGCCCGGGCCCGCCTCGCCGACCTGGTCCGCGCGGCCACCCACCGGTACGCGACGCACGGCCACGGCGAGGAGACCATGCTCGTCCACGCGGCGACCGCGCCCAACGCGGTCCTGCGCACCCTGCCCGCGCTCCCCCGGCACCTGTGGGCGCCGAGCCTCGCCGCGTCCTGGACGGCGTCGGCGGCGGTGACCGCGATGTACGCGCCGGACGCCCCCGTCGACTACAAGGCGCCGGGCACCTTCACCGCCGAGGAGGTCGTCGAGCGGGCCCTGGCCCACGGCGACGAGCACGTCATCAAGCTGACCGACACGGCCC
Source organism: Streptomyces sp. NPDC052225 (assembly GCF_040679615.1). NCBI lineage: Bacteria > Bacillati > Actinomycetota > Actinomycetes > Kitasatosporales > Streptomycetaceae > Streptomyces > Streptomyces sp. NPDC052225. The sequence continues at coordinate 90,576 of NZ_JBFAVD010000020.1, forward strand.
TCGACGTCGGCGACGAGCGGGCGCTGGCCGCGGCGCTGCGCGCGATCGAGATCAGCGCGCCGCTGGTCTGAACGCCCGCAGGTCTGAACGCCGCAGCTCTGAACGCCGCGGGCACACTCAGCCGAACTGCACCGACCGCTTCGCGAGCCCCAGCCAGAACCCGTCGATCACCGACCGCTGGCTGCCGAGATCACCGGCGGCGTCCGCCGCGCCCATCGTGACGAACAGCGGGGCGAAGTGCTCCGTACGCGGGTGGGCCAGGGCGCCGGCCGGCGACTTGTGCGTGAAGTCGAGCAGCCCGTCCACGTCGCCCGCGTCCAGCGCCCGGTGCCCCCAGTCGTCGAACTCCGCCGACCACGCCGGGACGCCGCCGCCGGTGTGCCGCAGCGCCGCGAGGTTGTGGGTGAAGAATCCGGAGCCGACGATCAGGACGCCCTCGTCGCGCAGCGGCGCGAGCCGGCGGCCGATGTCCATCAGCTTCTGCGGGTCGAGCGTCGGCATGGAGACCTGGAGGACCGGGATGTCGGCGCCGGGGTACATCTCGACCAGCGGGACGTACGCGCCGTGGTCGAGGCCGCGGTCCGGCACGTCCTGCACCGGGATGCCCGGGGCGCGCAGCAACTTCCGTACGGAATCGGCGAGTTCGGGCGCGCCCGGGGCGGCGTACGTCACCTGGTAGTAGTGCTCGGGGAAGCCCCAGAAGTCGTACACGAGCGGGACCGTCTCGACGGCGCCGAGGGCGAGGGGGGCCTCTTCCCAGTGCGCCGAGACCATCAGGATCGCCTTCGGGCGGGGCAGGTCGGCGGACCAGTCGGCGAGCTGTCCGGTCCACAGGGCGTCGTCGGCGAGCGGCGGGGCTCCGTGGGAGAGGTAGAGCGCGGGCATGCGCTCCGGCGCGGGTGCGGTGGACACGGCGACCAGCCTCCTTGAAGTTTCAAGCTTTGGGTACTGACGAACGTACCGCCGGTTTGTTTAATATTCAAGAAGGAGGTCTTTACGATGGATGCCATGGAGCCCGACCACACCCCCGACGAGCCGCAGTGGCTCACCGACGACGAGCAGCTGACCTGGCGCGCGTACCTCCACGCCACCACGCTGCTCGAAGACCACCTCGACCGCCAGTTGCAGCGTGACGCGAAGATGCCGCACGTCTACTTCGGGCTCCTGGTCGCGCTCAGCGAGGCGCCGAAGCGGCGGCTGCGGATGACCGAGCTGGCGATCAACGCCAAGATCACCCGCTCCCGGCTCTCGCACGCCGTCGCCCGGCTGGAGAAGAACGGGTGGGTGCGGCGCGAGGACTGTCCGTCGGACAAGCGCGGCCAGTTCGCGGTCCTCACGGACGACGGCCTGGAGGTCCTGAAGCGGTCCGCGCCCGGCCATGTCGCCGCCGTCCGCCAGGCCCTGTTCGACCGGCTCACCCCGGAACAGCAGAAGTCCCTCGGCGAGATCATGCGGATCGTCGCCGAGGGACTTCAGCCGAAGGAGGCCGGGGCGGACCTCCCCTGGCTCAGGTAGTGCCGGGGGTCAGTGCGCGATCACCGGGACCAGGACCTCGTCCTCGGCGCCCTCGGTGTCACCGGAGGACGCGGCCGGAGCGCCGGCGCCCGGGACGCCGCTGTTGATCAGCGTGAAGGCGATCGTGGCCGAGACGACCAGGATGCCGACCGCCCACCAGATGGCGTGGGTGTAACCGCTGACCATGGCCTGGGCCTGGAGCAGCTGCTGGTTGGTCGCACCGGCCGCGTGGTCCGCGATGTACGCGGTCGTGGCCGAGGCCGCGATCGTGTTCAGGAGGGCGGTGCCGATGGCGCCGCCGACCTGCTGCGAGGTGTTGACCATCGCGGAGGCGACACCGGCGTCCCGCGGCTCGACACCCATCGTGGCCATCGACATGGCGGGCATGAACGCCGTACCCATACCGAGGCCGAGCATCAGCTGCGCGGGCAGGATCAGACCGGCGTACGAGGCGTCGACCGAGAGCTGGGTCAGCAGACCCATGCCGAGCGCGGCCAGCAGGAAGCCGGGGCCCATCAGCAGGCGCGGGGGGACCCGCGTCATCAGCCGGGCGCCGATCTGCGTGGAGCCCGTGATCATGCCGACGATCATCGGCAGGAACGCGAAGCCGGTCTTGACCGGCGAGAAGCCCTTCACGATCTGCAGGTAGTAGGTCAGGAAGAGGAACAGGCCGAACATCGCGATCACGGCGAGGCCGAGGGACGCGTAGACACCACCGCGGTTGCGGTCGGCGACGACGCGCAGCGGCAGCAGCGGGTGCTTCACCTTGGCCTCGGTGACGACGAAGGCCAGGAGCAGGACGGCCGACGCGACGAACATGCCGATGGTGGTCGGGTCCGACCAGCCCTCGGACTCGGCGCGCGTGAAGCCGTAGACCAGCGAGACGAGGCCGAGCGTGGACAGGATGACGCCCGGGATGTCGAGCGGCGCGCGGTTGCGCGTGCCGGCCGGCTCACGGATGACGAAGACGGCGCCGAGGACGGCGACGACCGCGAACGGGATGTTCACGAAGAACGTCCAGCGCCAGTTCAGGTACTCGGTGAGGAAGCCGCCGAGGATCAGGCCGACGGCGCCACCGCCACCGGCGATCGCACCGTAGATGCCGAACGCCTTCGCGCGCTCCTTGCCGTCGGTGAACATGACGGCGAGCAGGGAGAGGGCGGCCGGCGCGAGCAGGGCGCCGAACAGGCCCTGGAGGGCGCGGGCGCCGAGCATCATGGCCTCGTTCTGCGCGGCACCGCCGAGCGCCGAGGCGAGCGCGAAGCCGATCAGACCGGTGACGAAGGTCTGCTTGCGGCCCCACTTGTCGGCGATCCGGCCGCCGAAGAGCAGCAGACCGCCGAAGGCCAGCGCGTACGCCGTGATGACCCACTGGCGGTTGCCGTCGGAGATGCCGAGGTCCGTCTGGGCGGACGGCAGGGCGATGTTCACGATGGTGGCGTCGAGGACGACCATCAGCTGGGCGAGCGCGATGAAGGCGAGGGCCTTCCAGCGCCGGGAATCGGGTGCCGTTTCCGGCAAGGGGGTACCCACAGCGGGACTCCAAGTCGTGAATAAGCGTGAGAAAACGGTTCTTTACGGTGCTACGAAGCTGAAGGTGGTGCGCTACGGCGGGTGAGGCCGGGCCTCAGTCCTGGCGGAGGTCCTCCAAGGTCGCGGCCTCGCCCGGGAGTTCCGAGCGGGCGGGTGTCATCAGGCCGTCGAGGAACAGCTGAAGATGACGGTGTACGAAGCGGTCGAAGTCCAGGCAGGCCTTGCCGGGCAGCGGCCGGGTGAGCTGGGAGAGGGCGATCATCAGGTCCCCGACGCCGACATCGGTGCGCAATTGGCCCGACGTGCGGGCCCGCCCGATGAGCTCCTCGATGCCGACGGTCAGCCGGTCGAGGGACGCGAGGACGTCAGGGTGTTCCTTGTCGAAGGTGGCGTTCAGCATCGGGCAGAGGGCGCCGATGCGTTCGTCGGCCGCCAGGTGCACGAAGGCACGCAGCGCCTCGAACGCGGTCTTCTCGCCGGCTTCTTCGGCAGCGAGCGCCTGCTCCGCGTGTTCGGTGACGTGGTCGGTGACCGTGAGGACGACGTGGTGCATCAGTTCGCCGCGGTCCTTGAAGTTGCGGTACAGCGTCGCGTTGCCGACACCGGCCCGGCGGGCGACCTCGTCGAGCGGGAGCTCGGTCCCGTACTCGACCAGAAGTTCCCGTGCGGCCGCAACGATCCGCTCCCGGTTGCGCACGGCATCGGCCCGCGGGCGCGGGGCGCGGCACTGCGGCTGCTCGGTAGCGGTGGCGGTGGCCACGGCGGGCTCCTTCGGTCGTGTGGGGCGCGTATCCGGGGAGCGAGTCCCCGCTTCACGCGGACACAGAGCTAAACGGGGAGAGCGTCCCCGGTTATTTCCCGGCTCGCCTGTGACCTGGCTCACACCTCCCGTGCGGCAGAAACCCACGATCGGCGCACCCAGCGCGCGGCGCGCCGCGCCTCGACACAGGGTGATCGAAACGGAGCCGAGTGTGAGGCGGGTCGAATGCGGCAGCAGCGGATACGCGGGGGCCGACGTGGCGCGATGCTCGCCGGTGCCACCGCGGTGGCCCTCGCGCTGACCATGACGGCGAGCACCGGCCGGCTGCTCGACGGCTCGACGACCGCGGCGGGCCCCGTGGCCCAGGCGCGGGCCACGTCGCTCGGGCCCTGCATGATCCGTGGCACGCTCGGCGTCCAGATGTCGGAGGGCGTGCCCACCTCCCCCGGCTACGCCCGCTCCACCGGTACCGTCCGCGCCCTGAACCTCATGATCGACTTCCCGGACGCGCCCGGTGAGGGCACGGCGATGGACCGGCTCGGCGAGTTCTTCCCGAAGACCCAGAAGTGGTTCGAGACCGGTTCGTACGGGCGTCTCGACTACCGGCCCGAGGCCCCCGTCCAGCACTGGCTGCGGATGCCGAAGCCGTTCTCCGCGTACGGGATAGAGCGCGGCGCCCCCTTCGAGCCCGGCTACCGCGAGCTCGTCGACGACATCGTGGCGGCCGCCGACCAGGACGTCGACTTCCGCAGCTACGACCTGGTGAACATCCTGACCACCCCGAACGCGGGTCCGTCCGCCCTGGACACCGTGCTGTCCGTGACGTTCGCCGGGAACCACGAGGCGCCGGTCGCCGACGGCGCCCCGCTGTCCAACGTCTCCTTCGTGTACTCCCGCCAGGACGACGGCTCCGGCAGCTACGACGAGACCGGCTACCGGGTGCTGCCGCACGAGAACGGGCACGTCTTCGGGCTGCCCGACCTCTACACCCAGGACGGCGGCGGGGCCGTCGGGCACTGGGACATCATGAGCGAGGACTGGGGCGTCGGGAACGATCTGCTCGGCTGGCACAAGTGGAAGCTGGGCTGGCTCGACGACTCCCAGATCGGCTGCGCCGCGCAGCCCGGCACCACCGAGCATCTGCTGACGCCGCTCGGGCGGGACGGCGGGACGAAGATGGCGTTCGTGCCGCTCACCGAGAAGACGGGGTACGCCGTCGAGGTGCGCACGCAGGAAGGCAACGACGAGGCCGTGTGCCGGCCCGGGGTGCTGATCTACAAGGTCGACGCGGATGTGGACACCGGGCACGGGCCCGTGACCGTGGAGGACTCCACGCCGGACAGTGGGGGGTGTACGCGGCGGCCCAATGTGCACGCGGAGTTGTCCGACGCGCCGTTCCGGCCCGGGGAGGTTTTCCGGGACCGGAAGTCGGGGGTACGGATCTCCGTGGGCGGGGCCGACTCGTCCGGCAACTATCGGGTGTACGTCACCCGGCGGTGAGCGCTCAGGTCGCGGGGTTCTGCCCCGGACCCGGCTCCAGCGCCGGAGGGGCTACCAATGCACGTACTCGCCGCTTGAGGACCTTTCCCGTCGCGTTGCGCGGGAGTTCCGTGTCCTGGAGGAGGACGTGGGCCGGGATCTTGAAGGCTGCCAAGGACTTGGCCGCGAACTCTCGGACCGTCTCCGGGGTGAGGGCGGAGCCGGGGCAGGTACGGATCAAGGCGGCCACCTCCTCGCCCAGGACGGGGTGGGGGACGCCCACGACGGCGGCCTCCAGGATGTCGGGGTGGTCGTGGAGGACGGATTCGACCTCCACGCAGTAGACGTTCTCGCCGCCCCTGATCACCATGTCCTTGATCCGGTCGACGACGCTGATCCGGCCGTCCGACGCGGTCGCCAGGTCACCGGTGCGGAACCAGCCGTCCGCCGTGAACGCCGCCTCGGTGGCCGCGGGGTCCGCCCAGTAGCCGCGGATCAGTGACTGGCCGCGCAGCCACAGCTCCCCCACCTCGCCGTCGGGCAGCGCGGCGCCGTCGGCTCCGGCGATCCGTGCCTCGACGGCGGGGGCGGGCCTGCCCACGCTCGCGGGCCACGCCCGGTACTCGGCGCCGAAGTTGGCGGTGACGCCGCCCAGGGTCTCGGTGAGGCCGTAGCCGTTGCGGGGTTCGATGCGCTCGCCGAAGCGGGCGCTCAGGCGGGCGACGAGACCGGGCGGGGCCGCGGCGCCGCCGGTGCTGAACATGGTGAGGGTGGGCAGGTCGTCGTCCAACTCGTCGGCGCGGGCGAGGAGTTGGAGCGCCGTGGTCGGGACGCCGCCGAAGCTGCCGATGCCGTGCTCGTGGATCGCCTCGATCGCCCGGTCCGGGTCCCACTTGCGCAGCAGCACGATCGTGCCGCCCGCCGCCATGGCCGCGTAGAACCCGGTGAACGCCGCGACGTGGAAGAAGGGGAAGGTGAGCAGGCCCGGCAGGACCGGGCCCTGGCCGGGGACGAGCCCGCGGCCGAGGGCCGAACACGCCGCGAAATAGCGGGGGTTGGCGATGGCTGCCATGTGGGCGTGGTGGGTGGCCACGGCGCCCTTGGGGCGGCCCGTCGTGCCCGACGTGTAGAGGATCGTCGCGTCCCAGTCCGGTTGCACGTCGACGTCGGGCGGCCCGAGGAGCGGATCGGGGGCGGGCAGATCCGCGTACCGCTCGACGCGTGGACCGCTCGGCGACCGCCCCTCCTCGTGGAAGACGAGGGTCCAGGGCCGCTCCGCAGCGCCCGCGAGCCACGGTTCGACCCGTTCGTAGCGCTCGCCGTCGACGAGCAGGACGCCGGGTGCGCAGTCGTCGAGGGCGTACGCGAACTCCTCCGGGGTCCACCACGCGTTCAGCGGCACCGCGACCAGGCCCGCCAACTGCGCGGCCCAGAAGGCCACTTGCCACTCCGGGTGGTTGCGCATGGCGACGACGGCGCGGTCCCCGGGGCGCAGGCCGTAGCCGTCAGGGTCGACGAAACGCCGGGCGAGGGCGCAGGCCGCCGCGAAGAACTCGCCGTACGTCAGCCGCCCGGTCTCGGCGATCAGGAAGGGCGTCTCGCCGAACGCCCACGTCGTCTCGGCGAACTCCCGCAGCGTGCGCGGCCCTTCGGCGTACGCGAGGCGCCCGTCCTCGCCTCGTACGACGGCGAAGGGGGCGCCCGGCGCGGTGAGCAGCGCTCGCGTTGAGTCCGAAGAGTCCATGGTCGGACGGTACGGGCGCGACGCGGGGCCGCGTCAAGATACGTGCAGGCCGCATCCGCCGCCGGTGTGGCGCAGGGCGGCGGCGACGGCCGCGGTCACGGCGGTCACCGCGCAGGCCGCGAGGGTGAGCCCGAGCGCGGTCCACGGCACGTCGGCCGGGGCGTGGACGCCGAGCCGGACGAGGGCGAGCCGCAGGCCGAGCAGGTTGGCCCCGGTGACGAGCAGACCGAGCACACCGCCCGCCGCCGTCACCGTCAGGGCCTCGGCGGCGACGACACGCAGCGTCTGGGCGCGGGTCGCGCCGGACAGGCGGAGGGTGGCGAGGTCGCGGGCGCGGTCGGCGGTCGCCATCACGGTGGTGTTGGCGACGGCGATGCCCGTGTAGAGGAGCGCGATGCCGAGGACGAGGAGGAGACCGAGGCGGGTGGTGCGGCTCGTCCCGGGATAAGTGGCCTGCAGGTATTGGGAGTTGGTGGATACGTGGGCGCCCGTGCCGGCGACGGCGGCGCGCAGGCGCTCGCGCAGGGCGGTGGTGTCCGTGGCGGGCCGTGCCGTCACCTCCACGCGGTCGACGGGGGCGTCGGGGGCGTTGCGGGCGGTGACGTAGGCGCCGTTGTCGCCGGTGCCGGTGCGCAGGACGGCGACGATGCGCAGGGTGCGGCGCGTGCCGTCGGCGAGGCGGACGGCGACGCGGGCGCCGACCGTGTGCCGCTGCCACTCCTCGTTGACGACGATCGAGCCGTCGTCGAGGCCGGCGAGCCGGCCCGCGACGACCGGCAGGCGCGTGGTGCGGGCGAGGAGTCGCGGGTCGGCCGCGCGGGCCTCGGACTTCACGAGGGCCTCGCCGCCGTCCTCCGGTACGTACAGGGTGCTCGCGGCGGTGGCGGAGACCGTGGCGCCGGGAACCCGGCGCAGTCGGCCGACGGTGGCGGCGTCGAGGCCCTCGGGGTCCGCGGGCGTGATCACGTAGTCGGCGGTGATCCGCTCGCGCGCCTCGGCCGCCTTCGCCCCGGCGATCGTGCCGGTCGCGCCGAGCAGCGATCCGGCGAGGGCGACCGTGGCGAGGACGGGGGCGGTGAGCGCGGTGGTGCGGCGCAGTCCGGCGGTGGCGTTCTCCCGCACCAGCAGCCAGGTGGCGCCGGGCAGCCGGACGGCGACGCGCAGGAGGGGGCGGACGAGGGCCGGGGCGAGCAGGGCCGCCGCCGCGATGAGCAGCATGGGGCGCAGGATGTACGTCTTGCGGTGCAGCAGGTCGCCGGGGTCGTCGGCCAGGGCCAGGCCGAGGGTGACGACCGCGGTGAGCAGCAGCGCCGCCCCGCCGCCGAGCCGCCCCCACGTCATGACGTTCGCGTCGACGTCCGTGGCGCGCAGCGCCTGCGCCGGCGCGGTCCGCCCGGCCCGCCAGGAGGCGGCGAGCACCCCGCACAGCGCGACGAACAGGCCGGTCCAGAAGGCGAGTTGATACGGCCATGAGGCGCCGCCCGCGCCGGTGACGATCTCGAACCACTCCGGGGCGAGCCCGTGCGCGACCACCCATCGGCCGAGCGCGGGCGCGCTCCAGCCGCCGAGTGCGCACCCGGCGGCCGAGGCGAGCGCCCCCACGAGCAGCGCCTCGGCGAGCAGCGCCCGCCGCAGCTGGCCCGGCGTCGCCCCGGAGATCCGCAGCAGCCCGAACTCCCGCCTGCGCTGCGCCACCGCGAACGCGAACGTCGACGCCACGACGAACACCGCCACGAAGCCCGTGACCCCGGCCGCCGTCCCGAACAGGGCGTACAGCGCGGTCACGGCGGCGCGGTCCCGCTCCGGCGCCGGGTCGGCGAGGGCGCGCGCGGCACCGGTCAGGACGCGGACGCCGGGGTGGGGGCGGGCGAGGTCCCGCACGTCGGACGCGGGCGCGTCGACTGCCAACTGACGTATGGCCGGGGCGAGTTCGGCGGCGCGCCGGTCGGTGAGGAAGACGGTCCGCTCGGAGGCCCCGGGGGCCGTCGCGGTGCCGACGACCGTCAGCGTGCCGCGCGACGTCGCGAGCCGCTGCCCGACGCCGGCCCAGCCCCCGCCGACGACCACTTCACCGGCCGACCGGGGAGCGCGGCCGTCCTCGATCGCGTACGCGCCGAGCGCGGCGGTCGACCAGGGGTGCCCGACGAGCCCGCCGGGCCCGCCCCGCACCCGTACACCGAAGGAACGGTCCTCGACGACGGTGCCGATCTCCTTCAGCTCCCGTACGAGCGTCCGCGGCACGGCCTGCCCGGCGTCATCGCCGCGCACCACGACGGACGCGGCCCGGAACCGCTCCGGCGCCCGCTCCGGCTCCCGCCCGGCCGCGTCGAGCGCGAACCCCATCACGGCGACGATCCCGACGCCGAGCGCCAGCGCGACAAAACTCCCGACGAGGGTGACCCAGCGGGCCCGAAGGGTCCGGAGCGCGGTCATCAGCACGGGGCACCCCCAGTCCCGCCAGGGGCGCGGGGAACTGCGCGACCAGCCACAGCGAACTCGCGCTCGGCGACCGACCGATCCCGGCACACGCTCAACCCGGCCAGCCGAGCCCCCACCAGCTCCGCGTCACCACCGCCCAGTTCATCAACCACCGCCCCGTCCACCAGAAACAGCACCCGATCCGCCACAGCCGCCGCCACCGGATCATGCGTCACCATCACGATGGTCTGCCCCGCATCGGCCAAGGACCGCAGCACCCCGAGCACCCCCCGCCCCGTGACGGAGTCCAGCGCCCCGGTCGGCTCGTCCCCGAACAGCACAGCCGGACGAGTGATCAACGCCCGGGCGAGCGCGACCCGTTGCTGCTGCCCGCCGGACAGCTGCCCGGGCCGGTGCCGCGCCCGTTCGCCGAGCCCCACCCGTTCGAGCGCGGCCCGCACCTCCGCCTTCGCCGGCCGGCGCCCCGCGAGGCGCAGCGGCAGGGCGACGTTCTGCTCGGCGGTGAGCGCGGGCAGCAGGTTGTAGGACTGGAAGACGAAGCCGATGCGGTCGCGGCGCAGCAGCGTGCGGCGCCGTTCGCTGAGCCGCGTCAGCTCGGTGCCGCCGACCGTGACCGTCCCGGAGGTCGGCCGGTCCAGGCCCGCCGCACACTGGAGCAGCGTCGACTTCCCGGACCCGGAGGGGCCCATCACGGCGGTGAACGAGCCGTGCGGAAGGGCGAGCGAGACATGGTCGAGGGCGACGACCTCGTCACCGTAGACCCGTGTGACATCGACGAGTTCGACAGCGTAGGAAGACGCACCGGACGGAGACGAACCGGACGGAGACGGACCGGACGGCGGCGAAGACCGCTTCAGCAGGGTTTTCCTCATGGCCCCAACGAAACCGCCGGAGCCCGCGCACCGCAGTGAGGCCCGGGCGAGACCGGGGGTAGGGCCAGGCATACCCCCGGCCCGCCCCCTGGCCCGATGGCTGCCGCCCCCCACCCCCTTCTACGGTCTACGCATGCAGCAGCTCTGGCAGTCCCTGGCCCGCCCCCGGCACGCGTTCTCCGTCTGGCCGTGGCGCAGCGCCGCGTACCTGCTGACGGGCGCGGCGGCCGGCCTCGTCACGTTCCTGGTGCTCCTCACCACGGCGGTGGCGGGACTCGCGCTCTCGCTCGTGCTGATCGGCCTGCCGCTGCTCGGGGCGTGCGCGCTGGCCGGTCTGCCGGTCGCGGCGCTGGAACGGCGCAGGCTGCGCCTGGTCGACCCTGCCCCGGTCCGCGACCCGCACCGCACGCCGGACGCGGCCGGGCCGTGGGCCTGGCTGCGCACCCGCGTACGGGAACGAGCCACCTGGCGCGAGCTCGGCCACGCCGTCCTGTTCGCCACGGTCCTGTGGCCGCTGGATGCGCTGGCCCTGGCGGTGGGCCTGCTGCTGCCCCTCGCCGTCCTCGCGACACCGCTGCTCATGGCGACCGACGGCGAGGAGACGAAGGTCGTCAAACTGTGGACGGTCACGTCGTGGCCGGCGGCATGGGCGAGCGCGCTCCTGGGCGCCCTCCTCCTCGCCCTCGGCACGTACGTCCTGGGTGCGGCGGCGGGCGCCCGCGCGGCCCTGACGCGCCTCCTCCTCACCACACCGGCCTCCGAACTGAACGCCCGCGTCACGGAGTTGACCCGCTCCCGAGCCCGTCTCGTCGACGCCTTCGAAGCGGAACGGCGCCGCATCGAACGCGACCTGCACGACGGTGCGCAGCAGCGTCTCGTCGCCCTCACCATGACGCTCGGCCTCGCCCGCCTCGACGCCCCCGCGGGCCCCCTTGCGGACCAGCTCGCCAAGGCGCACGACGAAGCCGGCCACGCCCTGGCCGACCTGCGCGAACTCATCCACGGCATCCACCCGCAGGTCCTCACCGACTACGGCCTTCAGGCGGCCCTGACCGACGCCGCCGACCGCTCGCCGATCCCGGTCGACGTGGACGCGGACGCAGACGTCGACCGTCCGGCGCGGCCGCCGCGCGCGGTCGAGTCCGCGGCGTACTTCGTGGCGTCGGAGGCGCTCGCCAACATCGCGAAGCACAGCGGGGCGACGCGGGCCCGCATCACCGTCGAACGCCGGGCCGGCCGGCTGACGCTCACCGTCCACGACAACGGCCGCGGCGGCGCCGACCCGGCCGCCGGCACCGGCCTGACCGGTCTCGCCGACCGGGTGTCGGTCCTCGATGGCAGACTGACCCTGACCAGCCCGCCCGGCGGTCCGACCGAGCTACGCGTGGAGCTGCCGTGCCCCTTGGAGAAGGATCTCCCCGCCCCCTGCGCATAGTCCTGGCCGAGGACGGCGTGCTGCTGCGCGAGGGCCTGGTCGCCCTGATCGCGCGGGGCGGCCACGAGGTGGTGGAGGCGGTGGGCGACGCGCCCTCGCTCCTGAAGGCGGCCCGCGCCCATGCCCCCGACCTGGTCGTCACGGACGTCCGCATGCCCCCGTCCCACCAGGACGAAGGCCTGCGGGCGGCCCTCCAACTCCGTACGGAACAACCGCGGTTGCCCATCCTGGTCCTCAGCCAGTACGTGCAGCGCGCCTACGCCGCCGACCTCCTCGACTCCGGCGACGGCACCGGCGTCGGCTACCTCCTCAAGGACCGGGTCGGCCAGGTCGAGGAGTTCCTGACGGCGCTGTCCGAGGTGGCGGCCGGCGGCACCGTCGTCGACCCCGAGGTCGTCCGCCAGCTCCTGCGCCGCCGCAAGGACCCCCTCGCCCACCTCACCCCGCGCGAGCGCGAGGTCCTCGCCGAGATCGCCCAGGGCAAGTCGAACGGGGCGATCGCCCGCGACCTCGTCGTCTCCGAGGCGGCCGTCGGCAAGCACATCGGCAACATCCTGACCAAGCTCGACCTCCCCCAGACCGACGACACCCACCGCCGGGTCCTGGCGGTCCTGACGTTCCTCCGCTCCTGAGCCGCCGCGCCGCCCCCTCCCCTCCCGACCTCGCATCCTTCGCCCCGGCCGCCCATCGGCTACCCTGTCTGGGCAGCACCCCGCCTCCGTAGCTCAGGGGATAGAGCACAGCTCTCCTAAAGCTGGTGTCGCAGGTTCGAATCCTGCCGGGGGCACAGCGAGAAGGGCCGGACCAGGGGCATGATCCCCGGGTCCGGCCCTTCGTCGTGAGCGCGGCCCGCTCCCCGTCACTCGCCCCACGCACACCCCGCCGCGCCGCGTTCAAGGTCGGTGATGCCGTTCTCCCGGCGCTGGCGCAGCAGTTCCGCGGCGAAGGAGAAGGCGGGGGCCGCGGCCGCGGAGCGGGCGGCCCGGGTCACGATCGCGTCGGTCAGGGTGCGGACCATGGCGAGGCGGGGATACGCGTCGTGGATCTCCTTCGCCCGGTCGGCGACGAGCTCCGCCCGCCTCCCGAAGTCGATGCCGACGCCCTCGCGGGTCAAGTAGGCGAGCAGGCCGCGCCGTTCGGCGATGCCGGGCGAGGTGTGCAGGGCGATCGCCTCCCACACCCGGTCCACGTCGGCCGCGCCGACCCCCTGCTCGGTGAGCACCGCGGCCGCGAGATCCGCGCCCTCCACCTCGAACCGCGCCGCGCCGTGCGCGAGGTCGCCCGCGCCCAGGTCGTGCATGACGGTCGCCGCGAAGAGCAGGTCGCGGTCGTAGGCGGCGTCGTTCAGCGCGCCCTCACGCTCGGCGACGAGCTGCGCGAAGAGGAAGCTGCGCACGCTGTGGTTGAGGATCGACGTGCTCTGCGAATCCCGCGCCACGCGCAGCACCGCCTCGGCCACGGAGCCGGTCGGAAGGCCGAGGGGGAGGGAGGAGGGCGGGGTCCCGGGGGTGGAGGTCATACCTCGACGCTAAGGCGGGCCCGCCTCGCTCACCACTGGCCCGAAGGCCGCGTGTCGCTAGGATCGGGCCACGCCGACGTCCCGGCCCGCGTCCCCTTCACTCCTCCCCCGCCCGCGGACACGCCTCAGCCGCGCAGCGACCCCACCGTCTTCAGCAGCCGGTCCGCCCGGTCCCGCAGCTCCGGATGGGCCAGGACCGTGTTGCGCAGGCCCCTGACCGGGCGGCGCCACAGCCGGTGGGCCGCCGCCATCGGGTGCGGGCGGGACGCGAAGCCCTCCGCGACGCGCAGTTCGCGGGTCTTCAGCCAGTCCTTGTACTCCTTCTCGCCGCGGCCCCAGTCCATCATCCTGATCCCGTGCCGGCCCGCCGCCTCCGCCATCCGCAGATGCATCATCAGGCCCGGCGAGTAGTACCCGAACTCCGGGTCGTACGCGGTGAACCAGGCCGCGAAGACCGTACGGGACGTCGGCCCGAAGTGGGCCGCCACCGGTCGGTCGCCCGCGTAGACGACGGAGAGGACACCGGTGAGATGGTCCTCGCGGGTGCGGAAGAGGTGGTCCGTGAGGTGCACGATCCACGGGCGCGCGAAGCGGTCCATCCGGCCGGTGCGCCGGTACTGGGCCGACTTCCAGCGCATCAGCCGGCGCAGCACCTCCGGGTCGCGCTCGTCGTAGACGAACCGCATCTCCCCCACGTTCCGCGTCAGGCGCCGCTCCTTCTTGAGCATCGTCTTGGCCTGGCCGGGATACGACGCCCGCAGCCATTCCTCGTACGAGTCGTGCCCGCCGTCCTTCAGATCGAGGACCGGTGACGCGAACGTGCCCGTGACGTAACGGCTGAACGGTTTCTGCTCCTCCACCAGGTGGTCGAACTCGAAGACGGCGAGGCCGCAGGCGCGCAGCAGCGCCCCGGTGTCCCAGGTGACGCCCGGCCGGTGCACAAGGGCCTGGCAGTCCGACAGGCCGAGGCCGATGGCACGGCCCACCCCCAACGGGCCCCGCTCGTAAGGGAAGAAGCCGACCGGCTCGCTCCCCTCGCGCAGCACCGCCACATGCGCGCCGCCCCGGTACTTGCCCACCCCGATCGCGAACTCCGGTGCCAGGAACGGATTCTGGTAGTCCGGCGACCCGTCCATGGTCTCGTGCCACGCCCCGAGAAGCGCCGCGCTCAGCTCCTCGGGTCTATGGGTCGTGATCTTCACTTCAGACCAACCGCCCCTCGGTCAGGGTGCGTTGATCTGTCCGCCGTGCGCACATGGACCCCCCTATTCCCCCACAGGGCTCAAAGGTCGCGAAACAGTACGCACGCTGTCAAGAGTGCTTCGAGCAGTCGTCGCAGGTTCGGTACAGGGAAGTTTTTTCGGCGGGGCGGTCACATTCCCCGCGCGGCGCGGGTCAGCCAGACAGAGCGATCACCACAACACCACACCCCGCCTCACCGAGGAGCGTTCCCATGTCTGTCGCCTACGTCATCGTCACCGTGTTCGCCGCCGTCATGGCCGGCTTCTCCGCCGTCTCCGTCTTCCTGCGCGCCCCGTGGGTCGTACAGCCCATCGCCGACTACGGCATCCCCGCCTCGTGGCTGCCGTTCCTCGGCACCGCCAAGGCGGCGGGCGCCGTGGGCCTGCTCGTCGGGCTCGCCGTCCCGGCCGTCGGCGTCGCCGCCGGGATCGGCCTCGTCCTGTACTTCGCCGGCGCGGTCGTCGCCGTCGTCCGCGCCCGGTGGTTCACGCACGTGGCGTTCCCGCTGTTCTACGCCGCCCCGGTCGTCGCCGCTCTCGTCCTCGCGTGAGCCGGCCGCTACGGAACCTGGAGGCGGACGTGGGCGTGCATGTCGTGCCAGCCGTCGGTGTGCAGCGCCGAGCTGCGGCGCGTCCCCTCCAGCGGGTAGCCGGACTTCTCCGCCACCCGGCACGACGGCTCGTTCCGCGTCGAGTGCAGCAGCTCGATGCGGTGGAAGCCGGCCGCCAGGGCCCAGTCGGTCACCGCCGCCAGGGCCCTGGGGGCGACGCCCTGGCCGCGGGCGGCCGGCAGGACCCAGTAACCGATCTCGGCGAGGCCCTCGCACAGGTCCATGGTGCGCAGGGCCATGCGGCCGAGCGGGGCGTTGTCGGCGGCCCGCGCCACGATCCACTGGGCGGCCGTCTCGTTCCGCCAGCCCGCGTACGTGTCCTCGATCCACTCCCGCGCCTCCTGCGGTGACTCCATGGTCCGCGCGTGCCAGTAGCGCAGCGCCGGCTCCTGGAACGCCTCGTAGATCATCTCCGCGTCGCTCAACTCGGCGCGTCGCAGCACCAGTTCACCGTCGGTGGTGGGCAGGGTCGGCAGGGGCTTCGCGCACAGCGTGCCCGGCGGGATCGTCGGCTTCAGATCGGTCGGCATGGCCCGCATTCTTTCCGCATCACGGCGGGGCCGCCCCTTGATTTACGGCTGCTGCAACGTGTGCACGGGCACGAACGTGGACATCCCCACGGACATCCGCCACCGGTCAAGCCCCTCCGGCGATCGAGGAGCGGGGCCCGGGGCAGAGCCCCGCGACCTCGGCAACAGCCCCGCCTAACGCAACTCGTCAGGACAGGGCGTCCCCCGGGACCACCACTTATAAGGCGCCGCAAGGTGATACGTGCCGGCCCGCGGAGCGACAAGCTCCGTCCACTGATCGCCCGACGCGTCCTCAGGCGTCTCGAACAGACACCCGTGCACGTTCTCGAACCGCTTCGGAAGACTGTCGTCCCGCTCCCGCGCCCGCTGCGACGCCTCCGTCTCCCGCGGAGCGTCCAGCGCCGTGCCGTCCTCGTCGACGACGGCGAGCCACGGCGAGTACGGGACGCGGATCAGGACGTGCCCCGGCTGCGTCACCTCGATGGTCAGCTCGCTCTGCTCGGCGGCGTCGACGCGCGCGTGCGGCTCGGCCATCGGCGTCGGGTCGGTGACGGCGAACAGCTGCCAGTTGGCGTCGCCCCAGACCTGCTTCAGGTAGGGCAGGCCGCGCTGCACCAGCTCCCGTTCCCGCTCGCTGCCCTTGCCGTCGGGCTCGCCCTTGGGCAGCACCACGTACCGCACGGCCCAGCGCTTGAGCCACTCGTGATAGTTCGCCGAGTTGAGGCTGTCGTCGTAGAAGAGCGGGTTGCGCTTCATGTCGGCCTGCCGGGTCCAGCCGCGCGCCAGGTTGACGTACGGGGCGAGCGCCGAGGCCTCGCGGTGGGAGCGGGCGGGCACGACCTCGACGCGGCCGCGCTCGGCGCCGACGTCCTGCAACTCGTTGACGAGGGGCGCGAGCTCGCGCGCCCAGGACGCCTCCGGAGTCGTGTGGATGACGTCGTCCACCGACTTGAAGCCGATCCAGGCGTTGAGGCCGACGAAGGCGATGACGGTGACGTACCACTTGCGCGAGCGGGGCACGGTGAACGGGAGCGCGGTGAGCAGCGCGACGCCCGCGAACAGCATCGGCAGGCGCGTGATGTTGGAGCCGATCTGCGAGCTGATCAGCCACACCAGGAGCACGGACAGGGTGTAGACGGCGGCCGTGATCCGGACCGTCACCCACTCCTTGGGCACCAGGAAGCAGACGAACAGGCCGTACGCGATCGGCAGCAGCGTCGACCAGAACGACATCGGCTGCGTCCCGGAGAACGGGAACAGCCATGCCGACAGGCCGACGACGACGGCGGGGGCGAGCCCCAGCGCGTACGCCCCGGGCCGGCGCTTCTGAAGGAACAGGGCGACGGCGACGAGCCCCACGAACAGGCCCGCCACCGGCGAACAGGCCGTGGCGATCCCGGCGAGCGGCGCCGCGACGGCCGCCTTCGCCCACCGCTTGTAGCGCCAGCGGTGGGGCCAGCAGAAGACGGCGGCGACCGCGGCGAGCCCGAACATCATGCCGAGGCCGAAGGTGACACGGCCCGACGCGGCGTTGCACAGCAGCGCGAAGACACCGGCGAGCGCCGGCCACAGCGGCCGGACGACGGCCCGCGTGCGGATCAGGATCACGGTCAGCAGGGCCGCGGAGAGCGTCCCGGCGACCATCATCGTCGTACGGACACCGAGCACCGACATCAGATACGGCGACACGACGCTGTACGAGACCGGGTGCATGCCGCCGTACCAGGCGAGGTTGTACGCGGAGTCGGGGTGCCGGCCGACGAACTCGGCCCAGGCGTCCTGCGCGGCGAGGTCGCCGCCACTGTTCGCGAACGTGAAGAACCAGATGAGGTGGAGGACCCCGGCGGCGACGGTGGCGACCGTGACGGGGTGCCGGGCGACGCGCAGCCACCAGGGCCGGGCCTGCGGTTCCTCGTCGGCGGGGGGCGGCTCCTGGTCGCTGCGCGGCTGCGCGGGAAGCCGTATTCGCACCCGTCCGGAACCCGGCTCGGCGTCGTCGGCGCGCGTCGGCTCCGCTGTCGTCACTGCTGACACTCCCGTACGTACCGTCCGAACGACCGAGGGAACGGCCCGGTCCTGCCCCGGTCTCGCGACGCTAGCACGGAGTCTGTGAACGGGCGCCGCGGGAGGCCGGTGCCGACCAGCCTCCCGCGAAACGCCTAGCCGACGCGCTTGATTTTCGCGCCGAGGCCGGGCTCGGCGAGATCCTGCTGGAGCGCCACCGGGACCTCGACGGCGGTGGCCTCGTTCTTGCCGTCGCCGACGGTCAGCACGCCGACCTCGGTGCCGGCCTTCGCCGTGTGCGGCACCGTCTCGCCCTTCTTCACGTCCAGGGCGAGCTTGACGGTCAGGCCCGACCAGCCGACGGCCGAGACGTCCTTCGTGGCGACGACCGGGGTCGTGCCGCCCAGACCGTCGTCGACCTCGCCGACGACGTCGCCCTTCTTCACGATCTTCTTCGCGGTGAGCGCCTGCTGACCTGCCTCGATCAGCTTGCGGGTGGCCGAGGTGACCTCGTCGATGTTGGCGACGCCGTTGCTGCCGTACTGGCCGAGGACCGCGCCGATGATCGTCTGGGTCTTGCCGTCGACGGTCTTCTCCGCGGCGAACAGGATGTTGCCGCCGGCCGCGGTGGTGGTGCCGGTCTTGATGCCGACGGCGACGGTCGGGACCAGGCCGAGGAAGTTCTTCTGCTTGTCCCCGTTCAGGTCCGTGTACTCGTTCTGCCGCGAGATCTCCTTGAAGACGGGGTTCTCCATGGCGGCGCGGCCCAGCTTCACCAGGTCCGCGGCGGTCGACACGGTCGTCTTGTCGAGCCCGCTGGGGTCGGTGTACGTCGTGTTCGTCATCCCCAGCTCCTTGGCCGTCTTGTTCATCTTCTCGACGAACGCGTCCTCGGAGCTGCTGCCGGTGTCCCAGCGGGCCAGCAGCTTGGCGATGTTGTTGGCGGACGGCAGCATGACCGCCTGGAGCGCCTCGTACTCGGAGATCTTCTGGCCCTCGGTGACCTTGACCACCGACTCGTTCTCGGCCTTGCCGGTCTCGTAGTGCTTCTGCGCGGCCGCGTCGACGGGGATGCTCGGACCCTTCTCCCCGGTCTTCAGCGGGTGGTCGCGCAGGGTCAGATAGACGGTCATGACCTTGGCGATGCTGGCGATCGGTACGGGCTTCTGGCTGCCGGACGTGCCGAACGAGCCGATGCCGTTCACATCCATCGCCGCCTGGCCCTGGGTGGGCCACGGCACGGACGGCTTGCCGCCGTCGAACGACACGGTCTCCTGCGCGGTCAGGCTCAGGGTCGGCGTCGGCAGCGGCCGCACGGCCTGCACGATCGCGAACACGAGCACCAGGAGCAGGACGAGCGGCGTCCAGATCTTGAACCGCCGCACCGTGGTACGGACCCGGGTCTCCGGGGGCGGCGGGGTGTTGGTCAGTTCGGCGAGCAGGTCGATCGGCGGCTTCGGGGGCAGCGGCTGCTGCGTGGTCCGCTCGGGAGCGGGCGGCTCCGCCGGGGCGCCGGTCAACGCGCTCGGGTTCGCCCGGGCGTTCGCCTTTGCCTTCGCGTTCGCATCGTCATCGAGCGGCTTCAGCGGTACGAACCTGCTGGTCCGCTCGGCGTCGCTCTCCGGCAACTTGAGCATGGCCGTCGGCTGATCGACCGGCGGCGCGACGGCCTTGAAGGCGGTGGTGGGGTGGTCTACGGCGGGGGCGGCCTTGGACTCGGCGTCGGGCTTCGGGTCGGCAGCTTTGGGCTCGGCGTCGGGCTTGGCGTCGGCGGCCTTGGGCTTGGCGTCGGCGGCCTTGGGCTCGGCGTCGGCGGCCTTGGGCTCGGCGTCGGGCTTCGGGTCGGCGTCGGGGGCGGACTTGGCGTCAGCTGTCGGTGCGGCGTCGGCAACCTTCGCTTCAGCGTCGGGGGCGGACTCGGCGTCAGCCTTCGGTGCGGCGTCGACCTCCGACCCGGCGCCGGGCTTGGCGTCAGCAGCACCCTTCGACTCGGCACCGGTCTTCGCTACGGCGTCGGAGCCGGTCACGGCGTCAGCCTTCGGTGCGGCGTCGACCTCCGACCCGGCGCCGGGCTTGGCGTCAGCAGCAGCGTCAGCAGCACCCTTCGGCTCGGCACCGGTCTTCGCTACGGCGTCGGAGCCGGACACGGCGTCAGCCTTCGGTGCGGCATCAGCCTCCGACCCGGCGCCGGACGTCGCGCCCACAGCGGCCTCCGGCGCAGCGGCGGGCTCGGCGGCCGGAACGGCCTCAGCGGCCTCGGGCTCCACCGGCACGTCGGGCTCCACCGGCTCCTCGGGCTCCACGGGCTCCGAGTCGGCGTCGCCCGCGGGCTCAGCCGCGGCGGCCTTCGGCTCGGCGTCCTCGGACGCAGCGCCAACCGGCTCGGCGTCGGCCTCCGGCTCGCCGGCGGCCTCGGGCTCAGCGGGCTCCCCGGACCCGGCGTCCTCGCCGGAGCCGTTCACCCACGCCGCCACAGCGGCCCGCAGGCGCTCGTCCCCGGGCTCCTCCGGAGTCGCGTCCTCCGGGGCCGCGTCCTCCGGGCTCGCGGCGTCCTGCGTACCGGACTCGCGGACCGAGAACACGGCCGTCGGCTGATCGACGCCGGACGGGGCCGGCCCCGATCCCGACGGAGTCGTGCGCGCCACCGCGAGTCGCGGATCGCGTTCGTCCGGGGTCGTCCCGCCCGACGCCTTCTGCTCTTCCGACCTGTCGGGGGTCCCCGCCACCGATGCCTCCTCGACCGCTTACGACTGACGTGCCGGACAGACTGCGCCTGCCTGACCCTGTCCGAACCATGTACCAGTGTCCTGTGTGGGGCCTTAACCCCCGTGGTAGACGAGAACGACATACCTGCCGGTTCCCGCCCAAAGCACCCACGCACTCTCGACAGACCAATGTGAGAGGGGTCACCCTGTCATTCATCCACGCGGGGAGGCATGGATGGGCAGGAGCCGCAGAACACTTCCGGAGGAGCTTCTGCTGCTCGCTCTGGACCCGGCCACGGGTACCACAGCGCAGCCGCAGTCGCTCGACCTAGGTCTGGCCGGAGCACAGCTAGTAGAGCTGGCGCTGGCCGGACGGATAGCCCCAGACGGGGATCGTATCGCCGTGGTGGCACCACGGCCGACCGGAGATCCGACACTGGACTGCGCACTGGAGTTGCTGCGAAGGCGTGGCGCTCCCGTGCGAGCGGTCCACTGGATTGGCGGGCCGCGTCTCGGGCTGCGCCAGACCTACCTCTCGCACCTGGAGCGGTGCGGCATGGTGCATGCCGTGGCGGGCCAGATGTGCGGGGTGTTGCCGACGACTCGCTATCAGGCGACGGACACGGCGATCAGCCGGGAGATCAGGTCCCGGCTGGACAGCGCGATCCGGACCGGCGTTCCGCCGGACCCCAGGACCGCGGCGCTCGCCGCACTGGCCCACGCGGTCGGACTCGGCAAGCACCTGTACCCGGGGAACGAGGGACGCTCGTCCCGATCCCGGTTGCGGGACCTGATCAGGCACGACCCGATGGGCGGCCTCGTGGCGCACGCCGTGATGGACGTCCAGAACGGGGTGGCCGCTCAGCCACGCCGTTCGCCCGCCGCACCGGCGGGCCGGCCCGCACCGGAGCCCGCCAGGGGCGTTCCGATGCAGCCACGCCACGGTTCCATGGCTCGCGCCGTGGCCCACTAGGCGGGCGGCAACACCCGTAACACCAGGCATCACACGCACACGCACCAACACCCGCAACAGCGCCGCACCGCAGTCCCCAAAGACCCGGTCCGGGAGCCGCTGTACCGCGCGGGGCGATGGCCCGCCATCGCCCCGCGCGGTCGCGTTTGCGCTGCGTATCCCGTGGATATCCGCTGTTTCCCAGCGGTGGCACGCGGCAGAGTGGCAATCTGCTGAACAGCAGATACACAACGTAGGCAGACCCGTACGCAGAACAAGAAAATGCACGCAGCCGGAGGTGCACGTCCCGTGGCGTCCAACGTCAATCCCACTGTCAGGCGACGCCGGTTGGGCCAGGAGCTGCGCAGGCTCCGCGAGCTCAAGGGCATGACCGCCGAGGAAGTCGCCGAGCGCCTGCTGGTCTCGCAGTCGAAGATCAGCCGCCTGGAGAACGGGCGGCGCAGCATCAGCCAGCGCGACGTCCGCGACCTGTGCGGGGTGTACGAGGTCGAGGACCACCGGATCGTCGACTCCCTGATGCAGATGGCCAAGGACTCCCGCCAGCAGGGCTGGTGGCACTCCTTCGGCGACATCCCGTACAGCGTCTACATCGGCCTGGAGACGGACGCGGCGAGCCTGCGCGTCTACGATCCGCAGGTCGTGCCCGGCCTGCTCCAGACCCGGGGCTACGCGGAGGCGCTGATCAACGGCGCGCTCCCGGAGACGACGGCGACGGACATCGAGAAGCGCGTCCAGGTCCGGATGCGCCGCCAGGAGCGCATCCAGGCGGCCGAGAACCCGCTGCGGCTGTGGACGGTCCTCGACGAGGCCGCGCTCAAGCGCGCCGTCGGCGGCAGGCACGTGATGCGCGAGCAGTTGGAGCACCTCGTGGAGCAGTCCCAACTGCCGCACGTGACGGTGCAGGTGATCCCGTTCGAGATGGGTGCGCACCCGGGGCTCAACGGGCAGTACGCGATTCTGGAGTTCCCCGATGCGGCGGATTCCAGCGTGGTCTACATCGAGGGCGTCACCAGTGACCTTTACCTGGAGAAAGCCAATGATGTGCAGAAGTACAGCGTCATGTACGAGCATCTGCGGGCACAGGCGCTGAATGTGGAGCAATCCCGACAGTTCATCTCGGAGATCGCCAAGGACTACGCCCGCTGACGGACCGGTGAGCGATCTCCGGAAGGCCGGATTCCGCGCCTTCTCCGTGGTTCCGAGGCAAAGGCGCCGCACGGTACACCTTCGCCTCGGAAAAATGGAAGACCCCAATGGAATATGCCATCCGGTCGGGTGAATGGCCGCTTCACTCACCCCAGTTGGCGAGTAGCGTCGATCACGCCATCAAGACAACATCGTTGGCGCGAACCGCTCTGGACCTCCGAGCGGGATGCAATTCGACCACTGGCTAGACCGGAGCAAACATGGCAATTCACCAGGGCAGCACGGATTCCTGGACCAAGTCCTCGTATTCCACGGGCAACGGCGCGTGTGTCGAGGTCAAGTCCCCCGTGGTGCAGGCGATCGCGGTACGGGACTCGAAGGTCATGGAAGGGCCCTCGATCGACTTCACTCCCGACACATGGAATGCGTTCGTGCACGAGCTGAGCACCGGTTCGTTCTGAACGAAGAACGGCACAACAACCACATATGCACTACAAGCACCATCCAGCACCACAGAGCACAACGTAGGAGCCCTCTCGACTGGCCCGCCGTCCTGGCCGAGGGGGCTCGGCCCTTTTCCGGATCATGAATTCTCCGAGAGTTCCGCGAGCTCAGCGCAGTTGATCCACATAGCGGTCGGTGCCCGGCACCGTCGGGACGAACGGCGCCATCAGCTCCACCCGCGCCCCGAGGCCGGCCCCCGCCACCTGCTCCCCCAGGCCGGCGAAGTGGTCCTGCCAGCAGTCGCGCGGATCCTGTTCCAGGAACCACAGCAGCGTCAGCCGGGTGTCGACGCCCTCGACCTGTTTCACGTACGTCATCCGGTCGCCCGGCAGCGGCGTCGGCCGGAAGATCGTGACGAGGGCGGCCGGTGACCCGGCGAGGACCTTCGGCAGGTGGCGCGAGCGCAGCCACTCGAGGACCTCGGCGCGCTGCTCGGCGCGTTCGACGTCGACGACCTCCACCACGAGCCCCGCGTACGGGTGGTCGAGCGCGTGGTAGTCGCGCGGTCCGGCGGCGCCGTCCCGGTAGACGGTCGCCTCGTGGTCCTGGAACGCGGTGAAGACGTGCGTGCGGTCCTGGTAGACGCGCCCGTCGCGGTTGAGCCGCTTGTTGATGCCGACGGTCCACTTCATGTGGTCGTCGTAGCGGCCTTCGGTGACCCAGTACGTGGAGATGTAGCAGCCCGCGGTGACCGGCTCGGCGACCGCCGACTTCTCCGGGTAGCGCAGGAGTTGTAGATCGCGGGTCGCGACCCAGCGGCGCCCCGCGTACATCCAGGGCATGGCCATCGCGCCGGCGTAGTAGTGGTCGTCCTCGTACCATCGGTTGTACGCGTACTCGTGGCCCGGGTGCGGTTCCACCATGGTGATCAGGGCGTGCCCGGGGCGCACCCCGTACGGTCCGACGGCCGCCAGTTCCGCGTACGTGTCGCTGCGCGTGTCGCCTGTTTCCATGCCGCTCATCCCCTTCCAACCTCCGTCCGACGCCCATACTCTGACGCCCCGTCAGATAGATGGCCAGAGTCGGGAGGCACCCAATGGCGCAGGACGCACCGCTCGCCGGCAAGACCGTGATCGTCTCCGGGGTCGGCGCCGGGCTCGGCCATCAGGTCGCGGCCGCCGTGGTGCGCGACGGCGGGAACGCGGTCCTGGGGGCGCGCACGGAGGCCAACCTTGCCAAGTGCGCCGCCGAGCTCGACCCGGCCGGCACCCGGACCGCCCACCGCTCGACCGACATCGGCGACGAGACGCAGTGCGAGGCGCTGGTGGCGCTCGCGCGGGAGCGGTTCGGCGGGGTCGACGCGGTGGTCCATGTCGCCGCCTGGGACAGCTACTTCGGCGGCCTGGAGGACGCCGACCTCGACACCTGGCGCGAGGTGATCGACGTGAACCTGCTCGGCACGCTGCGGATGACCCGGGCCTGCCTGCCCGCCCTCAAGGAGCGCGGCGGCTCGGTCGTCATCATCGGCACGCAGTCGGCGGTGGCCGCGCCGTCCCAGGTGCGGCAGGCGGCGTACGCGGCGTCGAAGGGCGCGCTGACGAGCGCGATGTACTCCCTGGCGCGGGAGCTGGGTCCGTACCGGATCCGCGTGAACACGGTCCTGCCGGGCTGGATGTGGGGCCCGCCGGTACAGGCGTACGTGCAGTTCACGGCGCACACCGAGGGCGCGTCGGAGGAGGAGGTGCTCGCCCGGCTCACGGAGCGGATGGCTCTGCCGGAGCTCGCCACCGACGGCGACGTGGCGGACGCGGCGGTGTTCTTCGCGTCGGACCGGTCCCGCGCGATCACCGGTCAGCAACTCCTGGTGAACGCGGGTGAGTTGATGCGCTGAGCCGACCACCTCTCCTTCTGTCCACTCACGCGACCGCACGGGACCCGCATCCCGTGCGGTCGTTCGCGTATCCGCGACTGTCTGCGGCCACTTGCGGGCACTGACGAAGTGCCCGCTCATCGTGTGGCCGCCGTCACGTTCACGACAACTCCCCGCCGGGTCACGAAAGAGCAAAATCGTTCGGCTTCCTGATCTCGGTTCACATCCGTGACCTCTGGAACCCTTGACCGACCGGCCGAACAGGCGGTTCAATCCCCGAAGTCCCCACTCCCGCACGGGGGCGCCCGCTGGAACGGACGTACTGACGAAGAGCCGCAACGTTCACAAGGCGGACCCCTGGAGGGGGCACATGAACAGTCTCGACTGGGCCGTGCTCATCGGCTACTTCGGCGTGATGGTCGCGATCGGCGTCTGGTCCCACAAGCGTGTGGACAACGTCTCCGACTTCTTCACGGCCGGCGGAAAGATGCCCTGGTGGCTTTCCGGCATCTCGCACCACATGTCCGGCTACAGCGCGGTGATGTTCACCGGGTACGCCGGCATCGCGTACACGTACGGCGTGACGTCCTTCGTCACCTGGTCCTTCCCGATCGCGCTCGGCATCGCCATCGGTGCGAACCTCTTCGCGCCGCGCATCAACCGGCTGCGCTCGCGGCTGCACGTGGCCTCCCCGCTCGAGTACCTGAAGAACCGGTACAACCTGGGCACGCAGCAGGCGCTCGCCTGGTCCGGGATGCTCCTGAAGATCGTCGACGTGGGTGCGAAGTGGGCGGCGATCGCCACGCTCCTGTCGGTGTTCACCGGGATCTCCCTCAATCAGGGCATCCTCATCACCGGCGCGATCACCGCCGTCTACTGCACCATCGGCGGCCTGTGGGCGGACGCGCTCACCGAACTGGGCCAGTTCATCATCCAGTTGCTGGCCGGCGTCTCGATGTTCGTCGCCGTCGTGCTCAAGCTGAACGACAAGGGCATCGGGTTCTTCGGCGCCTGGGACGAGCCCGCGCTCCAGGGGCACGGCAAGCCGCTCGTCGGCCCGTACGGCACGGTGTTCCTGCTCGCGTTCCTGTTCATCAAGCTCTTCGAGTACAACGGCGGCATGCTCAACCAGGCCCAGCGCTACATGGCGACGAGCAGCGGGCACGAGGCCAAGCGCTCCGCGCGGCTCTCGGCGATCCTGTGGCTGGTGTGGCCGGTCGTGCTGTTCTTCCCGATGTGGATGTCGCCCCTGCTGGTCAAGGCCCAGAAGCCGGACGGCTCCGACTCCTACGGCCTGATGACCGAACAGCTGCTGCCGCACGGCCTGTTGGGCCTGGTCATCGTCGGCTTCTTCTCCCACACGATGGCCATGTGCTCCTCGGACGCCAACGCCATCGCGGCCGTCTTCACACGGGACTGCGCGCCGGTTCTCTCGAAGCGCGCCCGTGCGTGGAACGCGCGGTCGGGGCTCATCGCGGCCCGTGTCACCACGGTCGTCTTCCTCGGTCTGTCGATGGCGGCTGCCACGCAGGTCAACTCCCCCGCGTTCAAGGACATCATCACCGTCGTCATCAAGTGGGTCGCCGGCCTCATGGGCCCGATGGCCATCCCGATGATGCTGGGCCTGCTGCGTCCCTTCCGCCGGTCGGGGCCGACCGCGGCGCTCACCAGCTGGGCCCTGGGCCTCTTCGCCTTCTGGCTGGTCAACTACCCGATCAACTGGAACGTCGAGGGCGGCGTGCCCCTCCAGTACCAGGTGTCGGTCCCGCTCGCGGTCTCGCTGATCCTGTACATCGCCATCGGCTTCATCAAGCCGGAGGACACTCCCGAGCGCGACGCGCTCATCGAGACGATCAACAGCGACGGCGACGGCCCGGGCGGCACGGGGGCGGCGGCCGCGGTGCCGGCGCCCGCGGGAGCCGCGGACGACGTGTCACGGCTGTAGAAGACGGGATACGTGGACGGGCCCGCGGGTGATCACTCACCCGCGGGCCCGTCCACGGACGGCGGGCCCGCGGTCGCCGTACGGCACGGCCACCGCCTGCGGTATCGGTGGGCCCCTCACGCCCTCGGGTAGCGGGCGAGCCAGCCCGGGGAGGCCGCGCCGGGGCCGTGCAGGGCCGGGCCCTGGGTCATCTCCATGGCGAAGTCGTCCGCGAGTTCCAGGATCGTCGCGCGGCCCTCCAGCTCCGCGACCCAGGCGGGCGGCAGCGCCGTCTCGCCGTGCAGGGCGCCGAGCAGTCCGCCGCACAGGGCACCGGTGCCGGACGAGGGGCCGTCGTGATGGACGGCGAGGCCGAGGCCGTGCCGGATGTCCTCGCCGACGAGCGCGCAGTACACGGCGGCGGCCAGGGAGCCCAC
Organism: Streptomyces sp. NPDC052225; assembly: GCF_040679615.1. Taxonomy (NCBI): domain Bacteria; kingdom Bacillati; phylum Actinomycetota; class Actinomycetes; order Kitasatosporales; family Streptomycetaceae; genus Streptomyces; species Streptomyces sp. NPDC052225. The sequence goes on from NZ_JBFAVD010000020.1 coordinate 117,757, forward strand.
GGCGTCGCCGTCGCCGACGAGTTCGCCGACCCGGGCCGCGTTCGGCATGCCCTGGCGTACGGCGCCGAGGGCGTGCTTGAGCGCGTCGGCGACCGGCGCGTGCCCGGGGCGGGCGGCGAGCAGGGCCAGCGCGCGCTGCACGGCCGCGTCCAGGGAGTCGCCGCGCGCCAGGGCGTGCACGATCACGGCGTACGCGCCCGCGGAGAGGTACGCCTCGGGTGTGCCGTGGGTGTGCACGGCGCACTCCACGGCGAGCTGGAGCACGAGCTGCGGCTCCCAGCCGACGAGCAGGCCGAACGGAGCCGAGCGCGTCGCCGCCTCGGGGCCCGCCGCGTCCGGGTTCTTGGGGCGGTCGAGGGTGCCCATCACGTCGTTGCCGAGCCCGAGCAGACAGGCCTGGGAGGCGCCGCGCCGCGAGTACAGCCACTCCTCGCGGGCCAGCCAGCCGTCCTCCTTGCGCCGCTCGTCGGGCCCCCAGTCGCGCTGGGTCGCGGACCAGCGCAGGTAGGCGCGGTGCACGTCGGTGGGCGGGTGCCAGGCGCCGGTGTCGCGGCGCACCTGGGCGCGGATCAGCCCGTCCACGGTGAACAGCGCGAGCTGCGTCGCCGCGGTCACCGCTCCCGTACGTCCGTACGCCGGCGCGAGCTGGGTGAGTCCTTCGGCGCCGTGCGCCTCCCGGATCGCGTCGAGGGTGAGGCCGTCGAGCGGGGCGCCGAGGGTGTCGCCGAGCGCGGTGCCGAGCAGGGTGCCGCGGACCCGGCTGCGGAAGTCCTGCTGTTCGGCGCGGCCCCATACGGCTGCGCCGGCGGGCGGTGCACCCATGGGATCCCCTCACATCACGTCACGACCGGCCGACCGCAGCACTCTATTCGACCGGGCACGGCCAGGAACGTTCGCTTCAGCGACTCAAGCGAACTCAACTGGTATGCGAAAAGACGCCCTTGAGGTCACTTCGGCCCACATTTGCCCACCGTTCGCCGTCGGTCAGGTACGCGGCGCGGACGTCGAGCAGCGGCTCGTAGACCTTCGCCCACCCCGACGCCCGCCCGGGTCGCACGAGTCGTCCGCTTCATGCGGCTCCGGGTCCGACGAGGCGCGCGAGGAGTTCGGCCCGTTCCGGGGATACGAGAAGCAGGGGCTGGGGCTGTCCCCTGCCGAACTGCGCGCGCTCAAGGCGGGGTTGCTGGCGTGACGCCGAAGCGGGGCCGCTACACCGCGAACCGCTCCCCGATCTCGTCCCGCGCCCGCTCCACCCGGGCGATGCGCGGAGCGAGCCGGGCGGCGTCGACGCCCTGGCAGGTGGCCAGGAGGCGCAGATAGTGCGCGAACTCCTCGAGACCATCCCAGTTCGCGGGTCCGGCCAGCGCCGCGGTGAGGTGGGCGTCGAGGAGGGACCACTCGGCGAGGCCCGCCGCGGCGACGGCACAGCCCTCGGGCTCGCCCGTGCCGTCCCCTTTCCGCAGCACCGCCTGCCACAGAGGACGCGCGGCGACGGCTCCCCGCAGGCAGGTCGTCGTCATCGCCTGCTCGAACGCCCCTTCGTCGGCGTCGAGTTCACACAGCCGCTCGCAGACCGCCGCCGCCTCGGGCATCCGCCCGGCCCTGCGCAGCGCGACCATCCACAGCCGCAGCATCTCGAAGTCCGTCTGGTCCCCCGCGCCCGGGCCCGCGCCCGGGTCCGCAAGCACCGTCTCGTGCTCGCCGCGGTACAAACGCACGGCGGCCCTCGTCCTGCGGGCCCAGTCGCGCTCGCCGCCCGCCTCCTCGTAGCGCCGCAGATCGTCCAGCGCCCGGTCCAGGCGGCCCACCGCCAGCATGACCCTGGCGTGCCTGCCGAGTGTCCAGGAGGAGGAAGGCGGTGCCAGCCGGACCGCGCGCTCCACGTCCGACACGGCCTGCTCCAGCCGGCCGAGATAGCAGTTCACCTCCGCCCGGCACCCCCACGCCCAGGCGTATTCGGGGTCGAGTTCCAGAGCCCGGTCGAAGGCGGCAAGCGCCTCCTCGTCCCGATCGAGGCGGTAGAGCACGGCGCCCCGGGAACCGTGCGCCGAACCGTTGTCCGGGTCCAGCGCCAGTGCCTGGTCGAGGTCGTGCAGGGCCTCCTCGTAGCGGCGGGCGAGGCGGTGGGCCTCGCCGCGCTCGTACCGGACCCAGGCGTCCGCTGGCGCGAGATCCACCGCGCGGTCCAGGTCCGCCATCGCCCGCTCGTGCTCTCCCAGGTGGCCCAGGATCTCGGCGCGCTGCACCAGCGCCCAGGCGTCCGAAGGCTCCAGCTCGACCGCCCGTCCCGCGGCCGCCAACGCCTCGTCGTCCCGGCCCAGTTCGCGCAGACAGACGCCGCGCATTCCGTGGACGCTCCCCTGCCGGTCGTCGATCTCCAGCGCAAGCTCATAGGCGGCGAGCGCTTCCTCGAAGCGCCGTGCCCCGTACAGGAGATCGCCCTTCGTGGCCGGGTACCAGACCTGAGCCGTCCGGTCCGCCATGGCGTCGTCCAGGTCGGCGAGCGCCTCGTCCCGCGCTCCTTGTCCGGCGAGCAGCCGAGCGCGGTCGGTCCGCGCGGGCCAGAAGTCCGGATCGACGGCGAGCGCGCGGGCGAAGTCACCGAGCGCCTGATCGGCCCGGTCGAGCGCACGGTGCGCGACACCCCGGTGCCAGTACATGACGGGGTCGGGGCCGCCGAGCCGCAGCCCCCGGTCGCACTCGACGACCGCTTCGGCGTAGCGGCCGTCGTCGTCCAGCTGACGGACCCGCTGCCGCGCCAGCCATCCGGTGTACGGCGCCAGGTCGATGCCCTCGTCGGGCCCGGGCCGGCCGTCCGAGTCCTTGCCGAGCTGGCGGTGTACGCGCTCGCGGTCCTTCAGCGCCTTCGCGAGGACGCCGTCCCCCGCGGCCGAGCGGTCGAGCGCGTCCAGGGCCTCCTCGGGCCTGCCCAGCTCGTACAGCAGCACCCCCTGGAGCGCGAGGGCTTCGGAGTTGGACGGCTCACGGTGCAGTGCGTCCTCCACGCCCCGGAGCGCCGCGGCGGTCTCCCCGAGGAACCAGACGGCCTCGGCGCGCTGGATCAAGGAGTCCACGTCGTCCGGATCGAGTTCGAGGGCCCGGTCGAGGTCCGCCAGGGCCTCCCGGTCGCGGGCCTGGATGAGCCGGGTGTAACCGCGTCCGTAGTACGCCCGCTGCAACTCGGGGTCCAGCTCGGCGGCCCGGCCGTACTCGGCGACCGCCTTCTCGTACTCACCGGCCACGCGCAGTTCACGCGCTCTGAGCCCGCGCACCAGGCCGCGGGTCGGCCCGTCGAAGCCGGCCCGGTCGAGCAGCAGATCGAGGGCCGCGAGGACGCCGCCCTCGTCGAGGGCCGCCAGCAGATCGTGCCCCCACCGGCCGACGGCCTCCTCGGCCGCCGCGTCCTCGCCGGCCTCCACCAGCATCTGCGCCCAGTTCCTGATGTCGACCGACCGCCCGTCGTCGAGGACGTCGACGGTCAGCCGCAGGACCGGTCCCAGGGCCGTCTTCGGGTCGGCGCACAGCCGGTGGTAGGTCTCGGAGACGCGCAGTTCACGCCAGCGCTGGTCGCGCCACCGCTCCCAGGCCGTCAGGGGCGCCCCGGCCTCGGTCCGCCACGCCTCGAACGCCTCGGCGAGCCGCCCGTGCCGCTGGGACCACTCGCGGGGCGAACGCTGCCGTTGCAGGCACAGCATCTGCCTGCGCACCACCGGGTGGTACTGCACCCGGCCCGCCCGGTCACCGACGAAGGCGAGCCCGCGCAGCCACTCGTGCAGCGCGTCCGCCTCCTCGTCCGTACCGTCCACCGCGGCACGGAAGACGTCCGCGTCCAGGCGGCGGGGCAGCGCGCAGGCGAGGGCCACGTCGCGGCGGTCCTCGCGCTCCCACTTCAGGAACAGGGTGACCGCGGCGGTGCTGGGCTCACCGATGTCCTCGATGCTGGTCGGACGGCCGTTGGCCAGCATGGACACCAGTACGGGAAGACAGCCGGTGACGTTGAGGATCTTCGCCACGAGCTGCTCGTCGGAAATGCCCTTGGCGGCGAGCAGTCCCCGCGCCTCCTCCTCGGTGAACGGGTCGAGCGGCATGGTCTCCAGGACGGCCGCGTCCGCACCCCACCGCGCCATGTCCAGGGGGCGCTGCCCCGCGGTGACGACCACCACGTTGGCGGGTAGCGTGCCGTGCCGCCCGGTGGTCATCAGGTCGTGCAGCCACGCGTCGAGGAAGGGGCCCGTCCTCTCGTACGTGTCGAAGAAGAGCACGACCCAGGGCACGGCGGCCGCGACGTCGTTCAGCTCACGCAACAGGATCGGCGTCAGCACCTTTTCCGGTGACATGACGAGCTGTACGTCGTCCTGGCTGCTCAGCCGCGCGCTCAGCGCCGCTCTCAACCGGTCGGCGCCCAGCGCGAGTTGGGCGGAGTCGGCGGCACCCGCGAAGGGCCCCATCCCGGGGATGAGCCCGACGCCGGCGAGCCCGGCCCTGACCATCGCCGAGCTCGCCGCCGAGGGGGTCGGCGGGCCGTCCTGCGCCGCGGCGGGCACTGCCGCCTCCGCCTCGTGCCGCCGCTCCCGGTGCACGGCGAGCCGGCGCTCCAGTTCCTTGAGCCGGTGCCCGCTCCGGGCGAACTGGGCGCACACCTCGGCCATGACCTCGGGCACGCTGCCGACCGCCTCGTCCACGGTGGCCGTCACCGCACGGAACTCCCGTGCCACATCGGCCATTTCCTTGAGCAGCGACGTCTTGCCGACCCCGGCGAGCCCGTGCACGTGGAACAGGAACCGGTGCCGCTCGTCCCCCGGCGACACCTCGAAGTTCGCCCGGAACGCGGCCAGTTCGTCCCGCCTGGCGATGAACCCGGCCCTGCGGCGCCGTCGGATCAGCTCCTGCATCGTCGGTTCGGCCTCAGCCACCGCGCCCCCTTCAGTCACCCTGACCTCCCGGCCAGTGTTCCAGGGCTCCGCCGCGGCGGACTACTCCCCCGGCTCCGTCAGCAACGGGAACCTCCCCGAGTCGAGCAGCGCGAGGACCGCCTCCGTCCTGGCCCGGGGTGCCGCGTAGTCCGGGTGCGAGCGGAGCACGGTCGCCGCGTCGTGGAGCAGGCCCATCTGGGCCGACGCCCGGGACAGGTCGCGGCCGCCCGGGGTGACCGGGTGGGTGGCGAGGGCGGGGCGGCGCGGGTCGACGCGGCCCGCCGCGACCGCCGTGGTGACCCGGCGCTCGCAGCGGCACGGCGCCTTCGGATTGGCGAGGCCGCACGTGGCGTCCATGAAGGAGCGCATCCGCGTACGGGCGCGCTCACGCCGCTTGCGGTAGGCGGCCGGTGAGATGTCGAGGACCCAGGCGGCGTCCGCCGACGGCAGGTCGAAGACCTCCCCGAGGACGAAGGCGACGCGCTCGTCGCGGCCCAGGCACTGGAGCATCGCCTGCGTGCACGTCAACCGCACCTCGCGGGCGAGGAGTTCGGCGTCCGGGCCCGCGTAGTCCTGGGCCGCGAGCCCGACCACGAGGTCCTCGCCGAACGCGTCGAGGCTCAGGCCCGCCGCCTCCTGCGGGGTGCGCCGCTTGAGGTTGAGGAGGTAGTTGACGCCGACGCGGTAGGCCCAGGTCAGCAGCCGCGCCTCGGCCCGCCAGGTGGCGAGCCGGGTCACGACGCGGATGAGGATCTCCTGCGCGGCGTCCTCGGCGTCGGCGGGCCGCCACGTCATGCGCAGGGCGAGGCGGTACAGGGGGTCCTGGAGGCGCCGTACGACATCTTCCAGGGCGGTCTTGTCGCCGTCGACGGCCCGGCGCACCAACTCCCGCTCCTGGGCGAGGAGTTCGGGGTCGTTCACTTGCGGCGTCCCGTTGCTCATGACGCCATTGTCCGCGCCAGCCAGTCGGACACGGCCGCGCCGATGGCGTCCGGCTGGTCCTCGGGGGCGTGGTGTCCCGCGACACCGATGTTCACGGTCTCGGCGTTCGTGAACGTCGCGCGGACCCACTCCATGGCCTCCGACGAGCCCATCCCGAACCCGTTCTCGGCGTGCATGACGAGCTTCGGCACCCCGGCCGACTCCGCCGACCCCAGCCAGTCCCCGTACGCCACCATGCGCGCGTGCACGTCGGCGGGCTCGCCGTCGAACGGGATCTCGCGCGGCCACACGAGGAGCGGCTTGCGGGAGGCCTCGGTCGGATACGGGGCGCGGTACACGTCGTGGTCCTCGGCGGAGAGGCGGTCGATGCCGTGCGGGAGGTTGAACTCGATGAACATGTTGTCCCGCAGGATCATCTCCTCACCCTTGCCGGGGGTGCGGAAGTCGCGGAACAACTCCTGTCCCAGCGGCGGGAGTTCGGCCCACGCCAGCGGACGCAGGAACGTCTCGACGAGGGCGAGGCCGCGTACCCGTCCCGGGTGGCGCGCCGCGAAGTCCATGGCGAGGGCGCCGCCCCAGTCGTGCCCGACGAACACGGCATCGTCGACCCCGGCCGCGTCGAGCCAGGCCTCCAGATAGCGGGCGTGGTCGGCGAACCGGTAGCCGATGTCGGGCTTGCCGGAGGCGCCCATGCCGATGAGGTCGGGGACGAGGACGCGGGCCGCCTGCCCGGCGACGTGCGGGGTGACGTTGCGCCACAGGTGGGAGGAGGTGGGGTTGCCGTGCAGGAAGACGACGACGGGGCCGCCGCTCGCGCTCCCCGCCGCCTCGTCCACGTATGCCATGAAGGAGTCGAGGACGGGGACGGTGCGGGTGCTGGTGCTCGTACTGGTCGACATGTGCGTGCCTTTCGGTGGGCCGGCTGGTCCGTGCGATCCGGGTGCGGGCGCCCTGCGGCGCCTTCACCCGGGTTGGACACAGCCGGCCCCCCGTCCGTGACAGCCGACCGGAGACTTTCTCCGGCGCGGGCGGCGGTCAGTCCCCGAGGACCGGCAGCAGCTCCGGCAGATGGCCGTCCGATGCCTCCGCCGCGCGTACCCGCTCCTCGGGGACCTCCCCGTAGAGCGTCGTGCGCGGCTTCGCGGGACGGCCCGCCGCGTCGGCGACCGCGATGAGGTCCTTCACCGACTTGTACGAGCCGTACGACGACCCGGCCATCCGCGAGATCGTCTCCTCCATGAGCGTGCCGCCCAGGTCGTTCGCGCCGGAACGCAGCATGTCGGCGGCGCCCTCCGTGCCGAGCTTCACCCAGCTGGTCTGGATGTTGGGGATGTGCGGGTGGAGGAGGACACGCGCCATGGCGGTAACTGCCCTGTTGTCACGGGAGGTCGGCCCGGGGCGCGCGATTCCGGCGAGGTACACCGGCGCGTTCGTGTGGATGAAGGGGAGCGTCACGAACTCCGTGAAGCCGCCCGTCTCCTGCTGGATCGCGGCGAGCGTGCGGAAGTGGCCGAGCCAGTGGCGCGGCTGGTCCACATGCCCGTACATCATCGTCGAGGACGAGCGGATGCCGAGCTCGTGCGCGGTCTTGATCACCTCGATCCAGGTCGCCGTCGGCAGCTTGCCCTTGGTGAGGACCCAGCGGACCTCGTCGTCGAGGATCTCGGCTGCCGTGCCGGGGATCGAGTCGAGGCCCGCCTCCTTGGCGGCGGTCAGCCACTCGCGGATGGACATGCCGGTGCGGGTCGCGCCGTTGACGACCTCCATCGGCGAGAACGCGTGGACGTGCATCCCGGGGACGCGCGCCTTGACCGCCTTCGCGATGTCGAAGTAGGCGGTGCCGGGCAGGTCCGGGTGGATGCCGCCCTGCATGCAGACCTCGACCGCCCCGACGTCCCAGGCCTGTTGGGCCCGGTCCGCGACCTGGTCGAGCGACAGGGTGTACGCGTCGGCGTCCGTGCGGCGCTGCGCGAAGGCGCAGAAGCGGCAGCCGGTGTAGCAGACGTTCGTGAAGTTGATGTTCCTGGTGACGATGTACGTGACGTCGTCGCCGACCACGGACTTGCGGATGTCGTCGGCGATGCCGCACAGCGCGTCGAGCGCCGGGCCGTCGGCGTGCAGGAGGGCGAGCGCCTCGTCGTCCGTCAGCTTCGTCGGGTCGTCGGCGGCCTGCTTCAGAGCGGCGCGTACGTCGCTGTCGATCCGGGAGGGCACCATGCCGGGCGCCGCCTGCTCGCGCAGTGCCTCCCAGTCGCCGTACACCTCGTCGAAGTCGTCACGGCGGTCCGACGTACGGCCCTCGGTGTCGATCGTGCGGTGCAGATCGGTGCGGCCCGACGCCGAGGCGACGTACCCCTCGTCCGGCTCCTGCCAGGGCCGTCCGACGACCGGCGCGCCGGCGACCGCGAGCCCGGTGCCCGGGTCGGCGAGCGCCCGCACGTGCGGGAGGAGGCGCGGGTCGAGCCACGGTTCGCCGCGCGTCACGAACTCCGGGTACACGCACAGCCGTTCCCGCAGCTCGAAGCCGACGGCCGCCGACCGCTCGGCCAGCTCCTCCAGCTTGGGCCACGGCTTCTCGGGGTTGACGTGGTCGATCGTCACCGGGGAGACGCCGCCCCAGTCGTCGATGCCCGCGCCGATGAGGCGCGCGTACTCACCGTCGACGAGGTTCGGCGGCGCCTGGAGGTTCCCGGAGGGGCCCATGATGTGCCGGGCGACGGCGACCGTCGCGATGAGGTCGTCGAGCTCGGCGTCCGGCATCCCGCGCATCGCCGTGTCCGGCTTCGCGCGGAAGTTCTGGATGATCAGCTCCTGGATGCCGTGGTACGAGCGCGCGACGCGGCGCAGCGCGAACAGCGACTCGGCGCGCTCCTCGTACGTCTCGCCGATCCCGATGAGCAGCCCGCTGGTGAACGGCACCGACGAGCGGCCCGCGTCCTCCAGCACCCGTACCCGCACGGCCGGTTCCTTGTCCGGCGAGCCGTGGTGCGGCATGCCCGGCTCGGACCAGAGCCGCTCGGCGGTCGTCTCCAGCATCATGCCCATCGACGGCGCGACCGGCTTCAGCCGCTGGAAGTCGGTCCAGGACAGGACGCCCGGGTTGAGGTGCGGCAGCAGGCCCGTCTCCTCCAGGATCCGGATCGATATGGCCCGCACGTACGCGATCGTGTCGTCGTAGCCGTGCGCGTCCAGCCACTCGCGCGCCTCCGGCCACCGGTCCTCGGGCTTGTCGCCGAGCGTGATCAGAGCTTCCTTGCAGCCGAGTTCGGCGCCGCGGCGAGCGACGTCCAGCACCTCGTCCGGCGACATGAACATCCCGTGCCCGTCCCGGCGCAGCTTGCCGGGGACCGTCACGAACGTGCAGTAGTGGCACTTGTCGCGGCACAGCCGGGTGAGCGGGATGAACACGCTCTTGCTGTACGTGATCACGCCAGGGCGGCCCGCCGCCTCCAGGCCCGCGTCGCGCACCCGGGCGGCCGACGCGGTGAGGTCGTCCAGGTCGGTCCCGCGCGCCTGGAGCAGCACGGCGGCCTCGGTGACGTCGAGCGCGACACCGTCCCTGGCCCGTTTGAGCGCGCGGCGCATCGCGTTGGCGGTGGGCTGACTCTGCTGTACGGCGTCGGGATCACTCATGAACCGAGCATACGAGCGGATCTCACCGGCGGGGCTTCCGGGAGCCGCCCGGCGGTACTAGTCTCGCCGGGTCGTGACCAACGGGGGGTTTGTCATGTTTCTTCGCACGCGTCCCATGACCGTGCCGCTGTTGCTCGGGGGCCTGCTCCTGGGCGGCGTACAGGCGACAACGACGGCATCGGCGTCCACACCGGCGGGCACGCACGCGTCGGTGTCCGTCGCGGCGGCCCCGGCGTCCAAGAAGCCGCCCAAGAAGAAGTCGTCCAGCGTCACCAAGGCCAAGCCGTCGAAGAACTCCAAGAACTCGAAGATCTCCAAGAAGTCCAAGAAGTCCAAGAAGAAGAGCGGCTCGCTGGGGGCGCTCGGCTGGATCCTCATCGTCGTCATCGTGGTCGTCGTGCTGATCGTCGCCGGCCTGTTCCGCAGGCGCCGCCGGCCGTAATCCGCCGATCCCCTTCCCTTGGGCGGGAGTTCACGGCTCAATGCCAGGGTCACCCACGTCACATCCGACCCTGGGGAGCCGCGACATGTGCACCGACGAGATCCACGGAGACGAATCCGGCATCGGCAGACGCGCGCTGCTCGTGACCGGCACGGCGGCCGCGCTTACGCTCACCACCATGAGCTTCGCCAGCGCCGCCGACGGCTCGCAGTCCACCAAGACACTCAAGGGCACCCTGCCGCCGGGCGCGCCCGACTTCGTGTACCTGCCGGTCGAAGTGCCGCGCGGGGTACGGGAGATCAAGGTCGCCTACACGTACGCGAAGGCCACCGTCCCGGCCGGCACCCAGAACAACGCGCTCGACATCGGCATCTTCGACGAGCGCGGCACGGAGCTCGGCGGGCAGGGCTTCCGCGGCTGGTCCGGCGGCGCCCGCACCGAGTTCTTCGTCCGCGCCGACGACGCGACACCCGGCTACATCCCGGGCCCGGTCCGCGCCGGCACCTGGCACATCGCGCTCGGCCCGTACACGGTGGCGCCCGAGGGCCTGCCGTACGAGGTGACGGTGACGCTCACCCACGGTCCCACCGGCGAGACGCCCCGGCCGAGCTACCCGCCGGAGCGGGCCCGCGGCCGGGGCCGCGCCTGGTACCGGGGCGACTGCCACCTGCACTCCTGGTACTCGGACGGGCGCCGCACCCCGGCCGAGATCGGCGCGCTCGCGCGGGCGGCGGGCCTGGACTTCATCAATACGTCCGACCACAACACCCATGCGGCGCAGGCCCATTGGGCGGACGTGGCCGGCGACGACCTGCTCGTCATGCTCGGCGAGGAGGTCACGACCCGCAACGGCCACGTCGTCGCCCTCGGCACCGACCCCGGCACCTTCGTCGACTGGCGCTACCGGGCCCGCGACAACCGCTGGGCGAAGTACGCCGACCGGATCCGCCGCGCCGGCGGCCTCGTCGTCCCCGCCCACCCGCACGCGACCTGCATCGGCTGCGGCTGGAAGTTCGGCTTCGGCGAGGCGGACGCGGTGGAGGTGTGGAACGGCCCGTACACCCCGGACGACGAGATCTCCCTGGCCGACTGGGACAACACCCTGGTGGCGTACGCCCGTTCAGGGCGCCGCCGCGGCTGGCTGCCCGCGATGGGCAACAGCGACGCCCACCGCGACCCGGACCGGATCGGCGGCCCCCAGACCGTCGTCCTCGCCGACGACCTGACCCGGACCGCGATCCAGGAGGGCATCAAGGCGGGCCGCTCGTACGTCGCGGAGAACAAGGACGTCCAGGTCTCCTTCACCGCGACCGGCGGCAAGGGCGAGGTCGCGGGCCTCGGCGAACGTCTCGCCGTCGACCCCGACGCGCCCGTCACCGTACGACTGGAGGTGTCGGGCGCCCCCGGCTGCACGCTCCACATCGTCACGGACCAGGGCACCCTGTTCACGACGTCCGAGCCCACCGCGACCTGGCGCACGACGGCGTCCTACGCTGCGTACGTCCGCGCCGAGGTCCGGCACGCCCCGACGGTGCCCGGCCTGCCGGGCGCCCTGGCGGCGTTCACGAACCCGGTCTTCCTGGGGGCGTGAGGCGGGGGCGGCGCGGCCCTACTCGGCGACCACAAGCACCGCCGAGTCCCGGTTCAGCACCTCGCCCCGGAAGAACGCCGGGCTGCGCCGCCCCATCACCAGCATGATCACGAAGCCGACGAGCAGCAGGCCGACGCCGATCACGAACACCGAGCCGACCCCGAGGACGGAGGAGCCGCTGCCGTACGCCGGGTTCCACATGTCGATCAGGGTCTTGGCGAAGACGGCGGACAGAAGCACACCGCCGAGGACCGGGAAGAGCCCCTTGAAGGCGAAGTCCCGTACGGAGCCGAAGAGTTCGTTCTTGAAGTACCAGGCGCAGGCGAAGGCCGTGAGCGCGTAGTAGAAGCAGATCATGAGGCCGAGCGCGATCGTGTCGACGAGGACGTGCTCGGAGACCAGCGTCATGACCGTGTAGAAGACGGCGGTCGCCACGCCCGCCGTGACCGTCGCCCGGCCGGGCGTCCTGAAGCGCGGGTGGACGCGGGCGTACGACGCCGGGAGCGCCTCGTACGTCGACATGGCGAGGACCGTGCGGGCGACGGGGATGAAGGTCGTCTGGAGGCTGGCCGCGGCCGAGGCGAGGACCGCGACGAACAGGGCGATGCCGAGGGTGGGGCCCATCACGGGGCCCGCGAGCGCGGCGAAGACGTTGTCGGAGGTCTCCGGGTTCGCGAGGCCGAGGCCCTTCTCGCCCGAGCCGACGATCATCTGCGCGGCCACACCGGTCGCCAGGTAGGAGCCGACCAGCACGACCATCGCGATCAGCGCGGCGCGCCCCGGCGTCTTCTCGCTGCCGATGGTCTCCTCGTTCGCGGTGAGGCAGGTGTCCCAGCCCCAGTACATGAAGATCGACAGGGAGAGTCCCGCGGTGAACGCGCCGAAGGACTGCACGGCGAACGGGTTCAGCCACGACCAGGAGAAGTCCACCGACGTGGCCGCGAAGTCCGCGTCGCCCGCCTTGGCCACGGCCAGCGCGACGAAGACGGCGAGCACCACCAGCTGGAGCCCGACCAGCGTGTACTGCACGCCCTTCGTCGCGGTCATCCCGCGATAGCTGATCGCCGTCGCGGCGGCGATCAGGACCAGGCACGTGACGATGTGGACGGCCTTGTTCCCGTCCAGGTCCGCCACCGCCGCGCTGTTCGTGATCTCGCCCGCGAGCAGCCAGAAGTACGAGGTCGCGACCCCGGCCAGGTTCGACAGGACGATGATCGTCGCGATCACCAGGCCCCAGCCGCACATCCAGCCGATCCGCGGCCCGAACGCCTTCACCGTCCACGTGAAGGACGTGCCGCAGTCCGGCATGACCTTGTTGAGCTCCCGGTACGCGAAGGCGACGAGGAGCATCGGCAGGAAGCCGGCCAGGAACACGGCGGGCATCTGGAGGCCGACCTCACCGGCCGTGGAGCCGAGCGTCGAGGTCAGGCAGTAGACGGGCGCCACCGTGGAGACGCCGATGACGGCACTGCCGAGCAGCCCGACGGAGTTCCCGCCGAGGCCCTTGCCCTTGCCGCTGCTCGCGCCGGTCCCGGGGCGCACGTCCAACTGAGTCATGAACAGGACGTTAAATCCTGCGGTTTCCACATCTGGCGTGATTCGTCACGACATCCACCGACCCGCAAGGGCTGAGGATCGATGGGCAATTCGGACAGCCGCCCCGCACTTGCCATGACGATGACAGGAGATCGCCATTCATTGCAAGGCGGGGCGGCCGGTGTCCGATATTCGGTAATCGAAGCAGGGTCCGTTCTGTCCCGTTTCAAAATTTTCCCGTGAGGGTTCGGTCACGCCATGACCGAACGGTCACCGGCGGTAACGGCCGATCGCCGCGGGCACGATGTAGACGCAGACGAGGGAGCCGAGCGCCGGGAAGATGATCAGCAGCTCGTTCAGCCCGCCGACGAGCTTCTGGAAGCCGGTCGCGTCCGGGTCCATGTTCGGGTCGAACTGGCTCACCGCCCACCACGTCTGCACCGTCAGCGCACTCAGCCCGAGCCAGAACCCGAGCGCGGCGCCGTCGCCCAGGCGCCCGGTCATGAGCCCGATGCCGAGCGCGAGCAGGACCGGCACGGCGAGGGCGCGCAGCACACCGAAGAAGCCCGGGTCCGCGAAGACCAGCAGATACGTGCACAGCGCCATCGGCAGCAGCCACAGCAGCCCGAACAGCGGCCGCCCCAGCAGCCCGCCGCTGCCCTCGAAGCCCGCGACCGCCGACGCGCGCGGGGGCGCGGGCGCGGGCGTGGACCGCTGCGGATACCCGTACCGAGGCGCCCCGGTCGGCGTCCCGTACGAGTACGGAGGCGTCGCCCCGTACGGCGGCGACGACGGCGGTGGCGTGGCGGGCCCCTGCGTCGCGGCCCCGTGGAACCCGCCGAAGAACCCGCCCGCCGGCGGCGGCGTGTGCGGCGCGGACGGCCCGGCCTGCGCCGCTCCGGGCCCCTGCGTCGCGGCCCCGTGCAGGCCCGAGGCGGCGCCCGGCCCCGCACCGGCCCCCGCGTCCGCCTCCGTATGTCCCGGCCCCTCCGCCTGCGCCTCCAGGTTGAGCAGCTGCTCCGAGGTGCGGGCGATCAGCGACGCGACCGGCGCGGGCAGCCACGTGTCCCCCGTCGTGTCCCTGGCCCGGGCCCGCGCGGCCGGCTCCCCGATCGGCGGCCGGTCACCCGGCTCCTCGGCGAGGCAGTCGTGGATGAGCGCCGCGAACTCGGCGTCCATGCCCGGCAGTTCACGCGCCACGCTGCCCCGGCGCGGCTGCGCCCCGGTGGCGGCGAAGGCGAGCGTGAGGCCGTAGCTGTAGACGTCGGACGCGGGCGTGACCTTCTCGCCGTACACCTGCTCGGGCGCCATGTACGCGGGCGTCCCGATCCGCGCCCCGCTCATCGTGAGCTGGGTGTCGAGCGCCGCGTGCACGATCCCGAAGTCGATGAGGCGCGGCCCGGCCGTCGACAGGAGCACGTTGGACGGCTTGAGGTCGCGGTGCACCAGGCTCTGCGCGTGCACGTGCCGCAGCGTCTCGGCGAGGTCGGCGGCGAACCGCCACAGGGCGTCGGCGGGCAGCGGCCCGAACCGGTCGACGGCGTCCTGGAGCGAGGGGCCCGGCAGGTACTCGGAGGCGTACCAGGGGTGCTGCTCGTCGAGACCGGCGTCGACGACGGGCACGGTGCCCGCGCCGGCCACCCGCCGCACGACGTCCACCTCGCGCCGGAACCGCTCGCGGAAGCCCGGCACCGCCGCCATGTCGGCGTGGATGAACTTCAGCGCGACGGACCGCCCGCCCCTGTTGCGGGCCAGGTAGACGCGGCCCATCCCGCCCTCGCCGATCCGCCCGAGGACCCGGTACGTGCCGACCGTCCTCGGATCCTGCGTGTCCAGCGCTTCCATGCGACCCCCGATGTCCCTGCGGCCTCAGCCGTGGCCGTACAACTGGGCATAGTGGCATGCCCAGTTGTCTGCACGCACCACAGAAACAACGGGTTCGCGCGGGTCGCGCGAGGTGTCACCCCGGCCAGACGATCGACTGCAACTCGCTGTAGGCGTGCAGCGCGTACGAGCCGACGTCGCGCCCCACCCCGCTCTTCTTGAACCCGCCGAACGGCGCCTCCATGTTCCGGCCGATCGTGTTCACGCCGACCCCGCCGGCCCGCAGCCGCCGCGCGACCCGGAAGGCGCGGGCCACGTCGCCCGACCACACGTAGTCGATGAGCCCGTAGTCGCTGTCGTTGGCGAGCGCGACCGCCTCGTCCTCGTCGCCGTCGAACGGGACGACCGTCACCACGGGCCCGAAGATCTCCTCGCGCACGACCCGCATGTCGTTGGTGCAGTCGGCGAGGAGCGTGGGCGCGACGTAGAACCCCTTCTCGTACGCGGGCCGCTCGCCACCGGCGACGACCGTGGCACCCTCCTTCTTCCCCAACTCCACGTACGACTCGACCCGTTCACGGTGCGCGCCCGAGATGACGGGCCCGACGACGGTGCCCTGCTCACGCGGATCACCGACCTTCATGAACCCGATGTAGCCGGTGAGCTTCTCGACGAACGCGTCGTACACGGACCGGTGCACGAGCGCCCGCGTCGGCGCCGTGCAGATCTGCCCGCTGTAGAAGGCGTACGTCGTGCCGATCCCGGCGACGGCCGAGTCGAGGTCGGCGTCGCCGAAGACGATCGCGGCGCCCTTGCCGCCCAGCTCCATCAGCTGCCGCTTCATGGACCGCCCGCAGACCTCGCCGATGCGCTGTCCGACGGCGGTGGACCCGGTGAAGCTGACCATGTCGACGTCCGGCGAGTCGACGGCGGCTTCTCCTACGCCCACATCGGTCCCGCTGACGACATTCACCACGCCGCGCGGCACGCCCGCCTCCTCCAGCGCGGCCGCCATCCGGTACACGGACAGCGGGTCCTGCGGCGCGGGCTTCACGACGACGGTGTTGCCCATGGCGAGGGCGGGCGCGACCTTGCCCGCCGGGTTGGCCCAGGGGTTGTTGTACGAGGTGATGCAGGTGACGACGCCGACGGGCTGGCGCACGGCGAGCGCGCCCATCACCCCCGCCCTCCCCATCGGCCCGGCCTCGTTGATCTGCGGCGGCAGCCCCTGCTCGACGGGTTCCAGGGCCCCCTGCGCGTACCGCCGGAACCGGGCCACCCCCACCGCCACCTGCATCCCGCGTGCGGTCGCCGAGGTCGCGCCGCTCTCGGCCTGCGCCAGCTCGGCGTTCGCGGCGAAGTCGCGCTGCATGATGTCGGCGGCCCGGTCGAGGATCGCGGCCCGCTCCCCGGGTTCCGTACGGGACCACGGCCCGAAGGCGTCACGGGCGGCGCGCGCGGCGTCGTACACCTGCTGCCGGGACGCTTCGGGAGCGCGCCCGACGACGTCCTCCCGAGCGGGATCGACGACGTCGTAACACCCGCCGCCAGGCTCGACCCACTCCCCGCCGACGAACAACTTCCCGTCCACACCGCTCACTTGGTACTCACCGTCCGCGTGTCCCGCCCCGACCGGAGCACCTTCCCGGGCACGGCGCCGCTGACGACGTCACCGCGTATCGCCTCGACTCCGTTGACCCACACGGCCGTGATGCCGAGGGCCTTCGAGTCGAGCCGGGGCGAGTCCCCCGGCAGATCGTGGACGAGGGTGGCCTTGCCGGCGTCGATGGCCTCGGGGTCGAAGAGGACGAGGTCAGCGTGCCACCCTTCTTCGATCCGCCCCCGCTCCCGCAGCCCGAACAGCCGGGCCGGATCGTCGGTGAGCATCTTCACGGCGGTCTCCAGGCCCACCAGCTTCCGCCCGCGCAGACAGTCCCCGAGGAACCGTGTCGTGTACGGCGCCCCGCACATCCGGTCCAGGTGCGCTCCGGCGTCGGACCCGCCCAGCATCACGTCCTCGTGGCTCCACGTCTCGGCGCGCAGCGCCCACGAGTCCGGGTCGTTGTCGGTCGGCATCGGCCAAAGGACCGTCCGCAGGCGGTCGTTGGCGCAGATCTCGACGAGGCACTCGAAGGGCTCCTGCCCGCGCTCGGCGGCGATGTCCTTCACGACCCGCCCGGTCAGGCCTTCGTTCGCCTCCGAGTACGTGTCCCCGATCACGTACCGCCCGAAGTTCGCGAGCCGCCGGAAGACCCCGGCCTCCTTGCTGTCGGCCCGCCGCAGCATCTCGGCGCGCACGCCGGGGTCACGCAGTTCGGCGATCCGCTCGTCGACCGGCAGCCCCAGCACGTCACCCCACCCGGGGATCAGATTGAGCGCGCAGAACGTCCCCAGGGACATGTTCATCGGGGTCAGGATCGGCATCGTCAGGGCGACGATCCGCCCGCCGGACTTCCGGGCCCGCTCGCTCGCCATGAGCTGGCGGGGCACGCGCTCGGGCACAGCGGCGTCGATCGTCAGCACATTCCAGTTGAGCGGCCGCCCGGCAGCGGCACTCATCTCCACGAACAGATCGATCTCGTCATCACTGAACTGGTCGAGACACCCGGCGACGATGGCCTCGATCTGCGTCCCCTCGTGCTCCCCGACCGCCTTGCTGAGAGCGATGAGTTCGGCGGGCAGCGCATGCCGCGAGGCGACCGGCTTCCCGTCCCCGTCGGAGTGCGTGGACGACTGGGTGGTGGAGAGCCCCCAGGCCCCGGCGTCCATGGCCTCGTGGAACAGCGCCAGCATGGCGTCCATCTGCTCGGCCGTCGGCTGCCCGCCCACGGCATCCGGACCCATCACGTACCGCCGCAGCGCGCAATGCCCCACCATGAACCCGGCGTTGACCGCGATCCGCCCGTCGAGCGCGTCGAGGTACTCGCCGAACGAGTTCCACGTCCAGGGCGCACCCTCCTCAAGGGCGACCAGCGACATCCCCTCGACCTTGGACATCATGCGCCGCGTGTAGTCGGCGTCCTCGGGCCGCTCGGGGTTCAGCGGTGCCAGCGTGAAGCCGCAGTTCCCGCCGGCGACGGTGGTCACCCCGTGATTCAGGGACGGCGTTGCGTACGGGTCCCAGAACAACTGGGCGTCGTAATGCGTATGCGGATCGACGAACCCGGGCGCGAGCACGAGCCCGGAGGCGTCCTCACTGCTCCGGGCGGACTCGGACACGGTGCCGGGCTCGGCGATGACGGCGATCCGCCCGTCGCGCACCCCGACATCGGCGACGTAGGCGGGCCCGCCGGTCCCGTCGACGACAGTGGCCCCTTTGATGAGGTGATCGAGCATGCCAACTCCCAACACAATCAAGCCCAGCACCATCAAGCCCCGCCGGCACCATCAAGCCCGGCCGGCACCATCAAGCCCCTCCGGCGATTGAGGAGCGGGGTCCGGGGCAGAGCCCCGCGACGTCCAGCAAAAGGGGGCCCCGGCTCTCCGGTCCGGGAAGAGGAGAGAGCCGGGGCAGCTCAGCGACTCACACCCCGGCCGCCCTGAACCGGGTCGTCCGGTGGACCGGATCCGTATCGATCTTCGGAATCACGTGCTCCCCGATGAGCCGGATCGAATTCAACGTGTCCTCGTGCGACACCCCGATGGGCAGCCCGAACGACAGCTGATCGGCCCCCGCCTGCTCCCACCGCTTGCACTGCCGCAGCACCTCGTCCGGGTCCCCGCAGATCATCAGCTCCTCGGCGATGAGCAGCTCGATGATCTCCGCCGAGTACTCGGGCAGGATCTCCGGCCACTCGGGGATCCCCTCGGGCCGCGGGAAGGTGTCGTGGTACCGGAACACCAGCGACTGGAGGTAGTTCAGCCCCCCGTTCACGGCGATCTCGACAGCCTTGTCGTGCGTCTCCGCGCAAATGGCGGTCGACGTCACCATCACGTTGTCGTTGACGAAGTCACCGATGGGCTCGGCGTCCTGGATCGCGGTCTTGTACTGCTCCAGGACCCACTCCATGTCGGAGACCTTCTGCACGGAGAACCCGAGCACCCCGAGCCCCTTGCGGGCCGCCATGGCGTACGAGGGCGGGGACCCGGCCGCGTACCACATGGCGGGGTGCGACTTCCCGTACGGCTTGGGGAAGATCTTGCGCGGCGGCAGCGACCAGTGCTTGCCCTGGAACCCGACGTACTCGTCCTGGAGCCACATCTTCGGGAACTCGGCGATGGTCTCTTCCCAGATCTCCTTGGTGTAGTTCATATCGGTCACGCCCGGTATGAACCCCAGGATCTCGTGCGACCCGGCGCCGCGCCCGCTGCCGAACTCGAACCGCCCCTCGCTGAGGTGGTCGAGCATGGCGACCTTCTCGGCGACCTTCACCGGGTGGTTGACCTGAGCGAGGGGATTGAAGATGCCGGACCCCAGGTGAATCCGCTCGGTCGCATGCGCGAGGTAGCCGAGGAACACATCGTTGGCCGACAGATGCGAGTACTCCTCCAGGAAGTGGTGCTCGGACGCCCAGGCGTACTTGAAGCCGGACTTGTCCGCCTGGATGACGTACTCGGTCTCGTTCATGAGCGCACGGTGCTCGGCGGTGGGGTCCGTCAGCGCCTGCTTGCCCACGTATCCCTGTACAAAGAGCCCGAATTCCAAGGAGGTTCACCGTCCTCGTCAGTTTCTGACGAACCGTCAGATTGGATGTGTCGACTGTTCCATCGGAGCAGGGGGCCGTCAATACCTGACGCAACGTCAGACAATGACCGCCGGGACCGTCACAGCACGGACACCCCGGCGAGCCACCCCCCGTCGATCACGAACGGCTGCCCGGTGATGTACGACGACTCGCCCTCGGCCGTGAGGAACAGCGCGAGCCGCGCCACCTCCTCCGGCCGGCCGACCCGGCCGAGCGGCACGAGCTTGCTGTACAGCTCCCCGAGCGCCTCGGTGGCCTCCTCGGTGTTCGCGGCGGGGTCGAGCTGGGCGGGGTTGCTCATGGCGGTGTCGATGGCGCCGGGGCACACGGCGTTCACCCGTATCCCCTTGCCCGCGAGCTCCAGGGCGGCGACGCGCGTCAGCCCCACGATGGCGTGCTTCGTGGCGGTGTACGCGCCCACGTACGCCATCCCCGTCACCCCGGTGTAGGAGGCGGTGTTGACGATGGACCCGCCCCCCGCGGCCTCGATCTCGGGCGCGACGGTCTTGATCCCGAGAAAGGCGCCCACCTGATTGACCTGCACGATCTGCTGGAACTCGTCGAGAGGCGTCGAGACGAGTTCGTTGAACCGCAGGATCCCCGCGTTGTTGACGAGCCCGTCGACCTTCCCGAACGCGTCCTTGGCGGCGCGCACGGCGGCGCCCCACTCCTCCTCCCGGCTCACGTCGAGGTGGACGTAGACGGCACTGCCCGCCCCGATGTCCTTGGCGACGGCCTCGCCCTGGTCGTCGAGCACGTCGGCGAGGACGACCCGCGCGCCCTCCGCCGCGAACAGCCGCGCCTCCTGCTCGCCCTGCCCGCGCGCCGCGCCGGTGACGAGGACGACGCGCCCATCAAGCTTGCCCATGTTTCTGCTCCTCAGGTGAGTTGGGGTGCGACATCGGCGGCGAACGCGTCGATCTGGTCGACGAGCTCGGCACGCCCCCGGCTGCGGAAACGCACCTGAATCTGGTCAACGCCCATGGCGGCGTACGCCCGCAGCGACTCGGCGACGAGACCGGGCGCCCCGTGAACGGTCCGCCGCCCGACGTCCCACCCGGGCACGCCCACGTACAGCGGTTCGGTGATGGCCCCGATGACGATCGGCGCCTCGACGCCGGCCTCGGCGCGCAGCCGCTTCACCTTCTCGATCTGCGCCGGGAGCCGGTCGCGCGGATCGCCCTGCGGCAGCCACCCGTCGCCCTTGAGCGCGGCCCGCCGCACGGCGGGCCCGGAGGACCCGCCGACCCACACCGGCACATGGGCCTGCGTGGGCCGCGGCCGCTGCCCCAACCCCTCGAAGGAGAACAACTCCCCCTTGTGGGACGGGAATTCATCGGCGCCCAAAGCGGCCCTGAGCGCATCGATCGTCTCATCGAGCACAGGCCCCCGCCGGGCGAAGTCGACACCCAGCGCCTCGAACTCCTCCTGTACGTGCCCGGCCCCGACCCCGAGGATCAGCCGCCCGCCGCTGAGGTGGTCCAGGGTCGCGTACTGCTTGGCGGAGAGCAGCGGATGCCGCAGCCCGACGACGGCGACATGGCTGAGCAGCCGGACGCGTTCGGTGGCGGCGGCGAGGTAGGCGAGAGTGGCGACGGGGTCGTACCAGGTCGTCGACATGGCATCGGCGAGCCGCCGCGGGATCGCGACGTGGTCGCAGCAGGCCACGTACGAGAAGCCGCCCCGGTCGGCGGCGCGGGCGATCTCGACGAGGTCGCCGGGACCGGCCGCCGCCTCCCACGATTCGGCGTAGATGGTGCTCTGCGACTGGACGGGAAGCTGCATCCCGTACGCGAGTGACGCCATAGGAACCCCTCAGGCTCAACGCCTATCTGACGGCCCGTCATGTCCGACGGCGACCCTCATCGTCGTATCTGACGCACCGTCAGGCAAGGGGGTGGGCGCCCACAACTGCGCGACTACGGCGCCCACAGACCGTCGGCGCTCAGCCCCAGCAGCTCAATTGCATTGCCGCGCACGATCCGCTCGACGAGATCCGGCGCGAGGTGCCCCATCTGCGCCTCGCCGACCTCCTTGGACTTCGGCCAGGTGGAGTCGGAGTGCGGATAGTCCGTCTCGTACAACACATTGGCGACACCGACGGCATCGAGATTCCTCAGCCCGAAGGCGTCGTCGAAGAAGCACCCGAACACGTGGTCAGCGAAGTACTCACTCGGCGGCTTCATCACCTTGCCGGCGACGCCGCCCCACCCCCGGTTCTCCTCCCATACGACATCGGCACGCTCCAGGATGTACGGAATCCACCCGATCTGCCCCTCGGCATACATGATCCTCAAGTTCGGGAACCGCTCGAACTTCCCGCTCATGAGCCAATCCACCATCGAGAAGCAGCAGTTGGCGAAGGTGATGGTGGACCCGACGGCGGGCGGCGCGTCCGCGGACGTCGACGGCATCTTGCTGCTGCTGCCGATGTGCATGGCGATGACGGTCCCGGTCTCGTCGCACGCGCGCAGGAACGGATCCCACGCATCGGTGTGGATGCTGGGCAGCCCGAGATGCGGCGGAATCTCGGAGAACGCGACGGCGCGCACCCCGCGGGCGGCGTTCCTGCGCACCTCGGCGGCGGCGAGCTCGGCGTCCCACAGGGGGATGAGCGTCAGCGGTATCAGCCGCCCGCCGGCCTCGGGCCCGCACCACTCCTCCACCATCCAGTCGTTGTACGCGCGCACGCCGAGCAGCCCGAGCTCACGGTCCGAGGCCTCGGTGAAGGTCTGCCCGCAAAAGCGCGGGAACGTGGGAAAACACAGGGCGGACTGCACGTGATTGACGTCCATGTCCGCGAGCCGGGCCGGGACGTCGTACGACCCCTTGCGCATCTGCTCGTACGTGATGACCTCGAGCTTGATCTCGTCCCTGTCGTAGCCGACGGCGGTGTCGAGCCGGGTCAGCGGCCGGTGCAGATCCTCGTAGACCCACCAGTCGCCGACGGGGCCGTCGTCGCCGGGTTCGCCCATGACGGGCGCGAACTTCCCGCCGAGGAAGGTCATGTCCCTCAGCGGCGCGCGGACGATGCGCGGCCCGACGTCGAGGTACTTCTTCGGCAGCCGGTCGGACCAGACGTTCGGGGGTTCGACGGTGTGGTCGTCGACGGAGATGATGAGGGGGAACTCATCGGATTTCAGGGCATTGTGGGCGTTGGCGCTCTCCGAAGTCTCCATACGGGCCACGGTAGCGCCGATCTGACGACCCGTCAGCTCCGCTGTCGTGACGGTCCGCGGCGCTGACGGTCCGGCCCGGACACGTGAGATGTCTGTGATGGCTGTCTCCCGTGGCTGACGTATCTGCCATGAACAAGGCAAACTGGCGGAGTTGTCCTCGACCGCACGCCGTCCGCGTCGGCGCGCCGTCTGGACGACGTACGACCAAGATGCGATGTGACGGGTGCTGTGCGGCGGCAGGGGGCAGCGACGATGGACGGTGTACCGCGGGTGCCGGAGCAGCGGCGATCCGGCCTGCCCGAGGACACCCCCGAGGCCGGCCCGGCCTCCGACCTGCGGTTCAGCGTGCTGGGCCCGGTCCGGGCCTGGCGCGGCGGCGAACTACTGGCGACGGGCTCACCGCAGCAGCGCGCCCTGCTCGCGGCCCTGCTCCTGCGGGACGGCCGCACAGCCACGGCCTCCGAACTCATCGACGCGGTGTGGGGCGACGAGCCCCCCTCCCAAGCCCTCGCGGCCCTCCGCACCTACGCCTCACGCCTGCGCAAGATCCTGAACCCCGGGGTCCTGGTCAGCGAGTCGGGCGGCTACGCGATCCGTTCGCTCGGCCGCGACGCGCTCGACCTGACGACGGCGGAATCCCTGTGGTCGGACGCCGAGAAGGCCCGCCAGTCCAACGACCTCTGCCACGCCCGAACCCTGCTCAACGAGGCCCTGAACCTCTGGGACGGCGAACCCCTGGCCAACGTCCCCGGCCCCTACGCGGAGACCCAGCGCGCCCGCCTGGAGGAATGGCGCCTCCAACTCCTCGAAACCCGCCTGGACATGGACCTGGAACAAGGCTGCCACGCGGAAGCGGTCTCAGAACTGACGGCCCTCACCGCGGCCCACCCCCTCCGCGAACGCCTCCGCGAACTCCTCATGCTGGCCCTCTACCGCAGCGGCCGCCAGGCGGAAGCCCTCGCGGTCTACGCGGACACCCGCCGCCTCCTGGCCGACGAACTCGGCGTCGACCCGAGCGCCGGCCTCTCCGACCTCCAACAGCGCATCCTCCAAGCGGACCCGGCACTGGCGGAACCGTCGTCCCCGACGACGGAATCAGCGGCGCCCCTGATCCGCCCGGCCCAACTCCCGGCAACAGTCCCAGACTTCACAGGCCGCGCCTCCTTCGTACGCGAACTCAGCGAGGTCCTCTCCTCGGCGTCGCCCGAAGCCGGTTCGGGCTCGGTCATGGCGGTCTCGGCGGTGGCGGGCATCGGCGGCGTGGGCAAAACAACCCTCGCGGTCCACGTGGCCCACGCCGCGCGCGCCTCCTTCCCCGACGGCCAGCTGTACGTCGACCTCCAGGGCGCGGGCGCACGAGCCGCGGAACCGGAAACGGTCCTCGGCTCCTTCCTCCGAGCCCTGGGCACGGCGGACTCGGCGATCCCGGACTCCCTCGAAGAACGGGCAGCGCTCTACCGCTCGACCCTCGACGGCCGGCGCGTCCTGGTCCTCCTCGACAACGCCCGCGACGCCGCCCAGGTCAGACCCCTCCTCCCGGGCACGGAAGGCTGCGCGGCGCTGATCACGGGCCGCGTCCGCATGGTCGACCTCGCGGGCGCACACCTGGTCGACCTGGACGTGATGTCCCCCGAGGAGGCACTCCTCCTCTTCACGCGCATCGTGGGCGAGGAGCGCGTCGCATCGGAACGCGAGGCGGCCCTGGACGTCGTGGCGGCCTGCGGCTTCCTCCCCCTGGCCATCCGCATCGCAGCCTCCCGCCTGGCGGCCCGCCGCACCTGGACGGTCTCGGTCCTCGCGGCAAAACTCGCCGACGAACGCCGCCGCCTGGACGAACTCCAGGCCGGCGACCTGGCGGTGAAGGCCACCTTCGAACTCGGCTACGGCCAGTTGGAACCCGCCCAGGCCCGAGCCTTCCGCCTCCTGGGCCTCGCGGACGGCCCCGACATCTCCCTTGCGGCGGCAGCAGCGGTCCTCGACCTGGACGTAGAACAGACGGAGGACCTGCTCGAATCCCTGGTCGACACATCCCTCCTGGAATCGGCGGCCCCCGGCCGCTACCGCTACCACGACCTCGTACGGCTCTACGCGCGTGCGTGCGCGGAACGGGACGAACTGCCGCCGGTGGAGCGGGAGACGGCGATGTCACGCCTGCTGGACTTTTATCTGGCCACGGCGGCGGGGGTTTATGCGATTGAGCGGCCGGGGGACCGACTGGTGGCCCATTTGGAGCCGACGAGTTATCCCGGGCTGAAGTTCAGCGATCGCCATGAGGCGCTGGATTGGCTCTACGCGGAGGCGAATTGCCTGCTGGCCACCGCGCATCAGGCCTGTAACGCCGGCCGTCTCCGGCGCGGAGTCGACCTCATCTGGTCGGCCAAGGACCTTGGCGAGTCCGGAGCCAACTCCAAGCAATACGAGTTGGTCGCCATCGGGGCCAGAGATGCGGCGCGCTCTCTGGGCGACGATCACGCAGAAGGTCGCGCACGGACAGCTTTGACAAACGTCCACCTTGTTGCGGGACGCTATGACGAAGCTGAAAGCGAGGCGGAGGCAGCGCTTCAACTGGCACGGTCTGCCCACGATGCCGCGCCGCTCTTCTGGTCAAGCAACGACCGGGGCATCATTGCACTGCTCCAGGGCCGGTATGAACAAGCTGAAGTTGCGCTTCTCCAGGCCATTGCCGAGTCGCGGGCTGACAGCAACGCTCCTGGTGAAGCAAGCGCGCTCTGCAATCTGTCCCGAGTCCACCTGGCCATGGGACACACAGAACGGGCGATCTCCCTGGCGCAGCAGGGGATGAACATCTACGACCGCCTCGGCCTGGCCCTGCGTCTGGCGAATGCTCGGTACGCCCTCGGGCTTGCTCTTACCGCTGCAGGTCGAGCCTCCGAAGCATTGACGGAACTGACCGAGTCGCTGCAAATGTTCCGCGCCAACCGGCAGCGCCTTTGGGAGGGAACCACCCACTTCCGGATCTCTGAGGCGCACCTCGCGGAGCACCACCTCACCTCGGCAGCGCAACACGCTGAGCAGGCGCTCTCCATCGGATTCATCGGCGGTGACCGGCTACGGGCCGGCATCCTCACCGCGCTTGGGCAGGCCTTGGCGGGCCTCGGCCAGACCGACCGGGCACGTGCCTGTTGGACCGAGGCGCTGGGCATCTACGAGTTTGCCGACTCCCCGGAAGCCGTCAAGATCAGGTCGCTGCTGTCACCGGCACCGACGGTCTGAGGCACCCAAGTAGCACGTTCATCGATTGTTTATGCCGAACTGCCAAGCTCAAGTCATCGAGCCGTCGCATCGGGGGGTAGGCGGATCGGCAGGCTCCGCCACCTAGGCTGGAGCCGACGAGACCCCTGTCCAGCAGCCCTCGGGGGAGCTGCTGGACAGGGCCGTCCACACCAGACTTCAACATCCAGGGGACGCATCAGATGACGCAGGCAGAGAAGAAGACGGACGAAATAACCACGATGGACAACCACGCGCCTGCGCCGCCCGTGGACGAGACCATCACCACGATGGACAACCACGCGCCCGCCCCGCCCGTGGACGAGACCATCACCACGATGGACAACCACGCGCCCGCCCCGCCGGCCCTGGACCTGGACGGCAAGTAGACCTTCATCCCGACGGGGATCGGCCGCGGCGGCGCGGAGGGGGAGCCGCCGCGGCCGAGGCATGTCCGGAGCCGGTTCAGGCCAATCGGTGGCGAGAACCGTTCGACCCTCTCGAACAACGACCCCGCCTGTCACTAGCGTCACTCATCGACCGGCAACACCAGCCTCCCCACAAGGAGTTGGAATGACCAGCGCCAAGAAGATCCTCGTCACCGCCGCCATGATCGTAGGCGTCGCAGCGGGAGCGACGGCTCCGGCGATGGCCGACCAGCACGCGCCCGTCCCGCCCGCCGACGGCACCGTCACCACGCTGGACAGCCACCAGCCGTAAGGCTCCTCGACTCTCACGACGAACGGGGCTCAGCTCAAGCTGGGCCCCGTTCGCCGTACTCCCCGCCGCTGCTCCAACACGGGCCTCCCGCACAGCGCCCCCTGTCCGCGACACCAAGCTGCCCCCGCCCCCGGGGGGCCCTTGGAACCCAAGTCCGGTTTCGTGGCCGTCCCACCCGGCGCGCCGCCATGGACGAGACCCATGCCGTGCACGCGGCGGCCCGGACGTCCCTCGCTCGTGGGCAGCCGGCATGAAAGCACCCCGCAAACGGCCCACCCCAACGCGCCACCCCACCCCCTTTCTGCTTTCCATGGACGAACGGATTCCCGGAAACCGGAAACGGAGCCCCACCCATGCGCCCCGCACGCCGCCCCCTCGCCGCAGCCGCGCTCACGGTCCTGGCTCTGACCGCCGCCTCCGGCACCGCCGTCACCGGCACCGCCGTGGCCGAGGACCAGCCCACCCTCTCCATCACCCCCGACCCCGCCGTCCCCGGCTCCACGGTGATCGTCTCCGTGGCCGGTGGCTGCACCGAGACCTCCGCGACGGCGACGTCCACCGCCTTCTCCGAGGCCGTCGAGCTGTCCACCGGTTCGGCCGGGACCTACACGGGCACCGCCACCGTCGCGGAGTCCACCACCGGTACGCACTCGGTCTCCGTGACCTGCGCCGGCGGCACCACATCGACGCACCGGATCAACGTCGGCCACGCCGGAGGCAGCGCGCACACCCCGCCGCCCCGGCCCGACTCCCCCACCGTCGGCAAGGGCGTCAAGGCGGGCATCGGCGCCGACGACAAGGTCACCGCCTTCGACACCGCCCAGCTCGTCCTCGGCGGCCTCCTCATGGCCGGCGCGATCGGCGGCACCCTCTACGTCGTACGCCGCCGCTCGACCCCGTGACCCACCATCACGCCCCCGCCACCACCCGGCTCTCCTCCACCGGCAACCCCTTCACCCACCAGTGGTCGTACCGCCGATACGCCCCCGCGTCCCGCGCCCCCAGCCACGCCCCGATCCCCCGCGCCTCCTCCTCCAGCGCCTCCCACACCGCCGCCGGCAGCGGCCGGAACGCCCCCACTTCCACGGCGCCCCCGTCGACCACCCGCCACACCCCGGCGACATACCCGTCGACCAGGACGGTCGGCAGCACGTCCCCGTTCACCCGGGTCACATGCTTGCGGTACTCGGGCGGGATGACCCGGCCCCGGTCCGCGTACGCGAGGAGCACGCTGTCCCACATCGCCATCAGCCGCGGCGGCGCCGGCACGTCCTCGTCGGGCAGCACCCCGCCCGGTACGTCGTACAGCGCCACCCCGCCGGGCCCGGTCAGCTCCGCGAGACCCTCGACCCGTCCGAGCGCCGCCCGCACCCGCCCCTTCTGGACGAGTCCGAACTGCGCCATGTCCGCCACCGACGCCGGCCCGAAGCCCTCCAGGTAGCGGCGGAGCAGCTCCGCGAGGCCCGCCTCCACCGCCTCCGCGTCGTCCAGCCGGGGCAGCTCGCCCCGCGCCGCGACGAACCCCTGCCTGCTGTCCGACGTGAACCCCCACGGCGCCTCCTCCACCGGCGCGTGCCACAACGGCGCCCACTGCCGCAGCATCCGCCACGCGGGGCGCGCCAACTCCGCTTCCACGGCAGCCCGCTCCGCGAGCCACTCCCCCAACTCGGCGGCCCCGCAAGGCCGTTGCGCGAGCGCCAGCAGCTCCGGCAGCAGCCGGGCCGCGTCCGCCTCCGTGAGCCCCGACCCCTTGAACCGCCGGTCCCGCAGCCGCGCCCCCCGTACCGTCGGCTCCACCGCCGCCCGGAAATCCCGGTAGTCGTCGGCGTGCACGGCATGCAGCGTGATCCGCATCAGCGTCGACTTCACGACCCGGAACTGCGCGTACAGGGCGTCCAGTTGCGTCGCCTCGAAGCCCGCGACCCGGTTCCACAGGGCCACATACGGCGAAGCGGGCTGCTGCGCCTGAAGCGCCACAACCCGCCTGACCGCGTCCTCGACCGGCACATCGGCCCGCTCAAGAAGCAACTGCCGTGCCAGAGTCGCCCTGTTGAGGGCCCGCGCGGTGATCTCCATACCGCGCATTCTGCCGCCCCTGGAACCAGGAACTCAGAGCTGCCGCGCCACCTCGGTCGCCCAGTACGTCAGGATCATGCTCGCGCCCGCCCGCTTGATCCCCGTCAGCGACTCCAGGATCGCCTTGTCCCGCTCGATCCAGCCGCGCTGCGCCGCCGCCTCGATCATCGCGTACTCGCCGCTGATCTGGTACGCGGCCACCGGCACGTCCGACGCCTCGGCGACCTTCGCGAGGATGTCGAGGTAGGGACCGGCCGGCTTGACCATCACCATGTCGGCGCCCTCTTCGAGGTCGAGCGCCAACTCCCGCAGGGAGTCACGGGTGTTGGCCGGGTCCTGCTGGTACGTCTTGCGGTCGCCCCGCAGCGACGAGCCGACGGCCTCGCGGAACGGGCCGTAGAACGCCGACGAGTACTTCGCCGTGTACGCGAGGATCGCCACGTCCTCGCGGCCGATCTGGTCCAACGCGTCGCGCACGACGCCGATCTGACCGTCCATCATGCCGGAGGGTCCCACGACGTGGGCGCCCGCGTCCGCCTGCACCTGCGCCATCTCGGCGTACCGCTCGAGCGTGGCGTCGTTGTCGACGCGGCCGTCCGCGTCCAGGACACCGCAGTGCCCGTGGTCGGTGAACTCGTCGAGGCACAGGTCCGACATGACGAGCAGGTCGTCGCCGACCTCGGCCCGTACGTCGCGCAGCGCGACCTGGAGGATGCCGTCCGGGTCGGTGCCGACCGTGCCGGCCCCGTCCTTCTTCTCGTCCAGCGGTACGCCGAACAGCATGATCCCGGAGAGGCCCGCCTCGACCGCCTCGACGGCCGCCTTCTTCAGGGAGTCACGCGTGTGCTGGTACACGCCCGGCATGGAGCCGATCTCCACCGGCTCCGCGATCCCCTCGCGCACGAACGCCGGGAGGATCAGGTCGGCCGGATGCAGCCGCGTCTCGGCGACCATGCGCCGCATGACGGGGGTCGTACGCAGACGCCGGGGCCGCGCACCAGGGAAAGAGCCGTACCGAGTCACTGTTGTGTCACCTCGTACCTACAGCCGCGTACACGCATACGCGACTACGAAAATGAAGCGGGGCGGGCATCCGGCCGAAACCGGGCACCCGCCCCCACTCTCTCTTACGGGGCGGCCCTGCGGCGCCGCGCCCCCGGCCGGCGCTCGCTGGGCCGGGTCACAGGATCCCCTGCCTCGATGGCGGCGTCCCGCCGCCGGGCGCCGAACTCGGCGAGCGCGGCGGCCAGCTTGTGCACCGACGGCTCGGGAGCCATGACGTCGACCCGCAGGCCGTGCTCCTCGGCGGTCTTCGCCGTGGCCGGGCCGATACAGGCGATGACCGTCACGTTGTGCGGCTTGCCGGCGATGCCGACCAGGTTGCGCACCGTGCTCGACGACGTGAACAGCACGGCGTCGAAGCCACCGCCCTTGATCGCCTCACGGGTGTCGGCCGGCGGCGGCGAGGCGCGCACG
Organism: Streptomyces sp. NPDC052225; assembly: GCF_040679615.1. Taxonomy (NCBI): domain Bacteria; kingdom Bacillati; phylum Actinomycetota; class Actinomycetes; order Kitasatosporales; family Streptomycetaceae; genus Streptomyces; species Streptomyces sp. NPDC052225. Next base: position 148,005 of record NZ_JBFAVD010000020.1, read on the forward strand.
GTCCGGTACGCGGTGACGTCGTCGACCTCCCAGCCCAGCTCGATGAGCCCGGCGACGAGGGTCTCCGTGGCGATGTCGGCACGCGGCAGGAAGACGCGGTCGATCGGGTCGAAGACCGGGTCGTACGGCGGCCAGTCCTCCAGGAGACCGGCGGCCGACTGTTCGCCGCTCGGCACCAGGTCCGGCTTCACGCCGAAGGCGATCAGGGCCTGCGCCGTCTGCTCGCCGACCGCCGCGACCTTGATCCCGGCGAAGGCACGCGCGTCGAGCCCGTACTCCTCGAACTTCTCGCGTACGGCCTTGACCGCGTTGACCGACGTGAAGGCGATCCACTCGTAGCGGCCGGTGACCAGGCCCTTGACCGCGCGCTCCATCTGCTGCGGCGTACGCGGCGGCTCGACGGCGATGGTCGGGACCTCGTGCGGCACCGCGCCGTACGAGCGCAGCTGGTCGGAGAGCGACTCCGCCTGCTCCTTCGTGCGCGGCACGAGCACCCGCCAGCCGAAGAGCGGCTTGGACTCGAACCACGACAGCTGGTCGCGCCGGGCGGCGGCACTGCGCTCACCGACCACGGCTATCACCGGACGGTTGCCCTCCGGCGACGGCAGGACCTTGGCCTGCTTCAGCGTCTGCGCGATCGTGCCGAGCGTCGCCGACCAGGTCTTCTGCCGGGTCGTCGTACCGGCGACCGTGACGGAGAGCGGGGTGTCGGGCTTGCGGCCCGCCGTCACCAGCTCACCGGCGGCCGCGGCCACCGCGTCGAGCGTCGTCGACACGACGACCGTGCCGTCGGACGCGCCGACCTCGGTCCAGCAGCGGTCGGAGGCCGTACGGGCGTCCACGAAACGGACGTCCGCGCCCTGTGCGTCCCGCAGCGGCACACCGGCGTACGCAGGCACGCCCACGGCCGCCGCGACGCCCGGGACGACCTCGAAGTCGATGCCCTCGGAGGCGCAGGCGAGCATCTCCTCGGCGGCGTACGTGTCGAGCCCGGGGTCCCCGGAGACCGCACGCACGACCCGCTTGCCGCTCCGCGCGGCCTGCATGACAAGATTGGCCCAGTCCCTCAGAGCCGGGACCGCGACGGCAGTTGACGTCTCGTCAGCAGCCGTCAGCCCCGGCGTGTCCGCGTCGAGCACGGTCACGCCCGACCTGGCGTGCGTGCGTACGACGTCGAGCACTTCGGGCTCGGCGATCAGCACATCCGCTCGGGTCAGGGCCTCCACGGCCCGTAGGGTCAGCAGTCCTGGGTCACCGGGACCGGCACCCAGGAAGGTGACGTGCCCAGGTGCGCAGGCGGTCGATTCAGCGGTGGTGGGGCTCAAAGTGCTCGCTCCCCCATCAGACCGGCCGCACCCTTGGCCAGCATCTCGGCGGCGAGTTCGCGCCCGAGAGCCAGCGCCTCGTCCTCGGACGAGGGCACGGGACCGGTGGTGGACAGCTGCACGAGCTCGGTGCCGTCGGTGCTGCCGACGACGCCGCGCAGGCGCATTTCCTTGACAATCTGCCCGTCGGCCAGCAGGTCGGCCAACGCACCCACAGGTGCGCTGCAGCCGGCCTCCAGGGCGGCGAGCAGGGCTCGCTCGGCCGTGACGGCGACCCGGGTGAACGGGTCGTCCAACTCGGCGAGCGCGGCGGCGAGTTCACCGTTCCTGGCGGTGCACTCGACTGCCAGTGCCCCCTGACCGGGGGCGGGCAGGACGATGTCGGTGGAGAGGAAGTCGGTCACTTCTCCGCTCCGGCCGATACGGCTGATCCCGGCGGCCGCGAGAACCACGGCGTCGAGCTCACCCTTCTCCACGTATCCGATGCGGGTGTCGATGTTCCCCCGGATCGGCACGGTCTCGATGCGCAGGCCGTGGCTCTTCGCGTACGCGTTGAGCTGGGCCATGCGGCGCAGCGAACCGGTGCCCACCTTGGCAGCCCCCGTCGGGGACTGGGCTGCCAGCTCGGTGAACGTCAGACCGTCGCGGGCGATCAGTACGTCGCGCGGGTCCTCGCGCTCGGGGATCGCGGCCAGCGTCAGCTGTGCGGGCTGCGCGGTCGGCAGGTCCTTGAGGGAGTGCACCGCGAAGTCGATCTCACCGCTGTCGAGCGCGTCGCGCAGCGCGGTGACGAAGATCCCGGTGCCGCCGATCTGCGAGATGTGCGCGCGGTTCACGTCACCGTACGAGGTGATCTCCACGAGCTCGACCTCGCGGCCGGTCAACTGCCGTACGGCATCGGCGACATGACCGGACTGGGTCATGGCCAGCTTGCTGCGCCTTGTGCCCAGCCTCAGTGCTCTCTCGGCTGTCATGCCGGGCCTCGATTCTTGCCTGCCGTGCCGGTTGCGGATTCACGGTCTTGGGGGGTGGCGCGGGAGACGGAAGCCACCGTCTCCTGGTCCAGGTCGAACAGGGTCCGCAGCGCGTCCGCGTACCCGGCACCGCCGGGCTCGGCCGCCAGCTGCTTGACCCGTACGGTCGGCGCGTGCAGGAGCTTGTCCACCACGCGCCGCACGGTCTGGGTGATCTCCGCGCGCTGCTTGTCGTCGAGGCCGGGCAGCCGGCCGTCGAGGCGCGCGATCTCGTTCGCCACCACGTCCGCGGCCATCGTGCGCAGCGCGACGACGGTCGGCGTGATGTGCGCGGCCCGCTGGGCGGCGCCGAACGCGGTGACCTCCTCGCCGACGATCGCCCGCACCATGTCCACATCGGCGGCCATCGGTGCGTCGGCGGAGGCCTCGGCGAGGGACTCGATGTCGACGAGGCGGACCCCGTCGATACGGTGCGCCGCCGCGTCGATGTCACGCGGCATCGCCAGGTCGAGCAGGGCGAGTGCCACATGCCGTACGGGCTCGGGGGCGCGCTCGCGGCGCATCTCCGGCACGCGTCCCGCGGCGGCCAGCGCGGCGATGGCCTCGGCCTCGGACGCCTCGGGGGCGCGCACCCGCTCGCCCGGGGCGTTGTCCACCCAGGCGCCGTGCTGCTCCAGGGCCGCCGCGTCGAACCCGGCGACGGCGGCCTCGCCCTCGACGGAGAACCCGCCGCGCACGGCCTCGACCGGGCAGCTGTCGACAACGCCCTTGCCGGAGGCGGGAGTCGAAGGCGCGGGCACCTCGGCGCCCGCGGTCGGCGTGCGGCCCGCGACCGCGGCGCGCACGGCGTCGGCGGTGAGCACGAGGCCGGTCGCGCCGGTGCAGGAGATGGCGACGTCGGCACGTGTCAGTTCATCGGCCACGGCGTCCATGGCGACGGCCCGGGCGGCCGTACCGGCTTCGCCAAGGATCTCCACCAGCCTCTCGGCGCGCTCCACCGTCCGGTTGGCGACGACGACCTCGGCCACTCCGGCCCGCGCGAGCGTGGCGGCGGCCAGCGACGACATCGACCCGGCGCCGATGACGAGCGCGCGCTTGCCCTGCGCCCACGCGTCCACCGGCTGCCCGACGGCGAGCTGCTCCAGGCCGAAGGTGACCAGCGACTGACCGGCCCGGTCGATGCCCGTCTCGGAGTGCGCCCGCTTGCCGACCCGGAGGGCCTGCTGGAAAAGGTCGTTGAGGAGCTTGCCCGCCGAGTGCAGCTCCTGCGCCCGGGCCAGCGTGTCCTTGATCTGGCCGAGGATCTGGCCCTCGCCGACGACCATGGAATCGAGCCCGCACGCCACCGAGAACAGGTGGTGCACCGCCCGGTCCTCGTAGTGCACATAAAGATAAGGAGTGAGCTCGTCCAGACCGACGCCACTGTGCTGCGCGAGCAGCGTCGACAGCTCGGCGACACCGGCATGGAACTTGTCCACGTCCGCGTACAGCTCGATGCGGTTGCAGGTGGCGAGGACGGCGGCCTCGGCGGCCGGCTCGGCCGCGAGGGTGTCCTGAAGGAGCTTGGCCTGGGTCTCAGGGTTCAGCGCGGCCCGCTCCAGCACACTGACCGGAGCGCTGCGGTGGCTCAGCCCGACGACGAGGAGGCTCATGCCGGCATCACGGCGGGCACGTCCCCGTCGGGTCCCTTGCGGTCCGTGCCGTTGCCGGCGGCGGGCTTGGTGACCTTGGCGGCAGGACCCTCGACGCCGACGGCACCCTCGGCGGCCTCGAGCGCGCCCTCGCCGGCCTTGCGCTGCTCGTGGAAGGCGAGGATCTGCAGCTCGATGGAGAGGTCGACCTTGCGTACGTCGACACCGTCCGGCACGGACAGGACGGTCGGCGCGAAGTTCAGGATGGAGGTGACACCGGCGGCGACGAGCCGGTCGCAGACCTGCTGCGCGGCACCGGCCGGGGTCGCGATGACGCCGATGGAGACGCCGTTGTCGTCGATGATCTTTTCCAGGTCATCGGTGTGCTGCACGGCCATGCCCGCGACGGGCTTGCCGGCCATGGCCGGATCAGCGTCTATGAGGGCCGCGACCCGGAAGCCGCGCGAGGCGAAACCACCGTAATTGGCAAGCGCCGCACCGAGGTTACCGATACCGACGATCACGACCGGCCAGTCCTGCGTGAGGCCCAGCTCGCGCGAGATCTGGTAGACGAGGTACTCGACGTCGTAGCCGACACCGCGCGTCCCGTAGGAGCCGAGGTAGGAGAAATCCTTGCGCAGCTTCGCGGAGTTGACCCCCGCCGCGGCCGCGAGCTCCTCGGAGGAGACCGTGGGCACCGAGCGCTCCGACAGAGCGGTGAGGGCTCGGAGGTACAGCGGAAGCCGGGCGACGGTGGCCTCGGGAATGCCTCGGCTGCGGGTCGCCGGTCGGTGAGTTCGGCTGGTTGCCACGGTGCTCCTGCGGGTAGAGCGGGGCTGTGGGCGGCCGTTCGTTCCTGGACCGCCCCGTCGAATGCAGGCTATGTCTTTGTGAACGCGTGCACAAAGATGGTGTCCGATTTGCCCGGCCAACGTGACCGGGGTCACGCGCCCCCGGCGCGCGGAAGTGGAACCGGCGCGCAGGCAGCTTCGTTGCTCACCTGTGGGGGGCAAAACCGCACACCTTCCTTACGATCCACGCCCCCGAGACCAAAACCGCCCCCGATCCTAAGCGACTTTCGGGACCACTTGGACTCCTCGGTCAGTGACGTGTGCGACCTCCTAGCCGGCCAGCGCTCGCCGCAGCCGCTCCTCCTTCACGCGCCAGAAGTCGTGCTGCGCACCGTCGACGAGGACGACCGGGATCTGCTCCCAGTACTTGCGGTACAGCTCCTCGTCCTCATTGATGTCCTTCTTCTCCCAGGACGCGCCCACCTCGGCGCAGACCTTCTCGATCACCGCCTGTGCGTCGTCGCACAGATGGCACCCCGGCTTCCCGATCAGGGTGACGAGGCGCTCCTGCGGATTCTTCTTCTCGCTCCGGCGAAAAATGGGACTCATACCGGCCATTCTGGCCCCCTCCACGCGCCCCGCACGACGCCCCGTACGGCGCCCTTCGCAGCCGGGATTTCACAAGGCGACAGATTCCCGAAATCCGCTCGACTCCGGAAGCACCGAACAGAATGGCTATGCTCACGGCATGGCCGCTCTCGGATGGCTCACCCCCCGTAGGCGCTCCGCCACCGCGCGGAGCGTGCTGGCTGGCGAGGCTTCGGCCGAGGCCGCCCGCAAGTCCTCCCAGGAGCTGGAGGAGCAGCAGGCGCTCGACCAGGCCGCCGAGGAACCGGAGTTCCCGGTCGTCGGCGACGACAAGGCCGCCGCCTTCTTCGACCTCGACAACACCGTCATGCAGGGCGCCGCGATCTTCCACTTCGGCCGCGGCCTCTACAAGCGGAAGTTCTTCCAGCGCCGCGAACTGACCAGGTTCGCCTGGCAGCAGGCCTGGTTCCGGCTCGCCGGCGTCGAGGACCCCGAGCACATGCAGGACGCCCGCGACAGCGCGCTGTCCATCGTCAAGGGCCACCGCGTCTCCGAGCTGATGTCGATCGGCGAGGAGATCTACGACGAGTACATGGCCGAGCGCATCTGGCCCGGCACCCGCGCCCTCGCCCAGGCACACCTGGACGCGGGCCAGAAGGTCTGGCTGGTCACCGCCGCGCCCGTGGAGATCGCCACGGTGATCGCCCGCCGCCTCGGCCTGACCGGCGCCCTCGGCACGGTCGCCGAGTCCATCGGCGGTGTCTACACGGGCAAGCTCGTCGGTGAGCCCCTGCACGGACCCGCGAAGGCGGAGGCCGTACGGGCGCTGGCGTCGGCGGAGGGCCTGGAGCTCGGCCGCTGCGCCGCGTACAGCGACTCCCACAACGACATCCCGATGCTCTCGCTCGTCGGGCACCCGTACGCGATCAACCCGGACGCGAAGCTGCGCAAGTACGCGCGGGAGCGGGACTGGCGCCTGCGGGACTACCGCACGGGCCGCAAGGCCGCGAAGGTCGGCATCCCCGCGGCAGCCGGCGTCGGCGCGGTCGCGGGCGGTACGGCAGCGGCGATCGCCCTGCACCGCCGCCGTCGCTGACCCCACGCCGAGGCAGTCGCCGGCGCCGACTCGGCGCCAATCGAAGGGTCTTACCCCGCACCGGCTCCCGCCAGTCACGCAGATACCACTCGGCCACAACGCGTCACGACCCCAGCCGGAACATGACCTAATCCGATCAACAAGTGGTCACTCTCTGGTACTTGAAGCATCGCCGATCAGCTACAGAAGTGACGGAATCGATGATTTGAGCAACTGGGTGTAGCGCTCCCTGCACGAAGCGTTATTCTCCTCAGACGCATTCCGGTACCCACTCGTCAGTACGACGGGTGAACGGTCCCGCACTGCACGTGATGGAAGCTCTGCCTCTGGGAGTCCCGTGTTTCAACACGTCGGGGTTGACGCCTCGGGCCTGGCTACGCTGCGCGCAACGGTCGTAGACCGCTTGCGCGGCTTCGTCCCCACCGCGTACGCCGTCCCCGCCCTCGCCGTCGCCGCGCCCGCCGTGGCCGGCCCTGCCGGCCCGTGCTTCGCCATGGCCGACTCCGGTGCCGCCACGGTCGGCAGACGCGCGCGCTCCGGCGCCGCCGGAGCCTCGGGTACGTCCACCGCCCGTCGGCCCGCCGCGGACAGCGACAGCGCCCGCATGATGGACCTGGTCGAGCGCGCCCAGGCCGGCGAGGCCGATGCCTTCGGGCGCCTCTACGACCAGTACAGCGACACCGTCTACCGCTACATCTACTACCGCGTCGGCGGGAAGGCGACGGCCGAGGACCTCACCAGCGAGACCTTTCTGCGCGCCCTGCGCCGTATCGGCACCTTCACCTGGCAGGGCCGCGACTTCGGCGCCTGGCTGGTCACGATCGCGCGCAACCTGGTCGCGGACCACTTCAAGTCGAGCCGTTTCCGTCTCGAAGTGACCACGGGCGAAATGCTCGACGCCAACGAGGTGGAGCGTTCCCCCGAGGACTCCGTCCTGGAGTCCCTGTCGAACGCGGCACTGCTCGACGCCGTACGCAGGCTGAACCCGCAGCAGCAGGAGTGCGTCACGCTGCGCTTTCTCCAGGGTCTGTCCGTCGCCGAGACCGCCCGCGTGATGGGCAAGAACGAGGGCGCGATCAAGACTTTGCAGTACCGGGCCGTACGCACACTGGCCCGGCTGCTCCCCGAAGACGCGCGCTGATCGATTCCCGTGACCGACCGCAATCCTCAACTCACCTTCCGTGAAGGCGAGATGGGATCGCGGTCGGATCATCTTTCGTCCGTAACCCAAGTGCCGCGCCGCTCGTTGTGCGGGATGCAGGCTCCCTGTGGTCACTCCCGACCTGGCTTGGCTCACTCGATCGTGTGCAAGCGGGGCGGGCGTGCAACCCCAGGACCCCCTGGGGAGTCGATCGTCATGACGAGAGGAGGTGCCGCCAGTGATCGCGAATGTCTCGGCACACCGGCGGGCGAACGCCTTCGCCCAGGCCCTGGAGGACGACTCCGACCAGGGCGCGGCGGCGCAGCAGCCGGAAGAACCGGCTGCTCGACAGAGCGACCAGGCCGAGCAGGGCACGTTGCTGTCCCTGGCCGCGGGCCTCGGCGAGCTGCCCAAACCGGAGCTGGACCCCGAGGTCAAGGTGGTGCAGCGGGCACAGCTCGTGGCCGCCATGGAGGCCATGTTCAAGGAGGGCACCAGCCCGTCCGTGCCGGAGCAGCGCTCGAAGGGCGCCCACCGGGCGACCTCGCTGCGCAAGCTGCGGCCCCGCTCCCGGCTGTCCAAGGGCATCGCGGCGGGCGGACTCACGGTGGGCGTGGCCGCGGGCGCGTTCAGCGGTGTGGCCGCCGCGAGCTCCGACGCCCTGCCGGGTGACCACCTCTACGGCCTCAAGCGCGGCATGGAGGACCTCAAGCTCGGCATGGCCGACGGGGACTCCGACCGCGGCCGGATCTTCCTGGACCAGGCGTCGACGCGGCTGAACGAAGCGCGCCGGCTCATGGACCGCGGCCGCGGCGGCCAGCTCGACCACGAGTCCGTGAGCGAGGTCAGGCGCGCGCTCTCCGGGATGCAGTACGACGCGTCCGAGGGCCACCGGCTGCTCAGCGAGGCGTACAAGCGCGACGGCTCGCTCGGCCCGATCCAGGCGCTGTCCGCGTTCTCCGAGTCGCACCGGAAGAGCTGGACCGCCCTCAGCGACAAGCTCCCGGTCCAGCTCGGTGACGTACGGGACCAGGTGAGCTCGGTCTTCGACGCCATAGACCAAGAGGTCGGCCCGCTGCGCTCGCTGCTGCCGCAGACACCCGACCAGAGCGGCAAGCCCGGCACCGGGCGTCACCGCGCCCCGTCGTCGGGGACGTCGGGCAGCGACCGCACGGCCCCGTCGGGCTCCGCCGACAGCGACCGCAGCGGCTCCACGTCCACCAAGCCGAAGCCGTCGAGCTCCGGCACCGGCAAGGACGACGGCGACGGCCTGCTCGGCGAGACCACGGGCGGCCTCCTGGACCCGCCGGACGACGACAAGTCCACCCCGACTCCGTCGAACGCCAGCTCCAGCGGCACGGGCACGGCCGAACCGGACGTGACCCTGCCCCCGCTCCTGCCGGGCCTGCTGCCCGGCTTGGGCATCGACGGCGAGGACGCGAAGTAGCACGTGGCGGTGGGAAAGGGCCCGGGGTTCACCCCGGGCCCTTTCACCTGCCTGTCGCACCGGAAAAAGCCGTCAGAAGAACACCGACCGCCGCTGCACCAGCAACTTGTACAGCGTGTGCTGGATCTGCTCCCTTACCTGGTCCGTCAGGTTGAACATCAGCATCGGGTCCTCGGCCGCCTCCGGCGGATACCCGTCCGTCGGGATCGGCTCGCCGAACTGGATCGTCCACTTCGTGGGCAGCGGCACCGCCCCCAGCGGCCCCAGCCACGGGAACGTCGGCGTGATCGGGAAGTACGGGAACCCCAGGACCCGCGCGAGCGTCTTGGCGTTGCCGATCATCGGGTAGATCTCCTCCGCCCCGACGATCGAGCACGGCACGATCGGCGTGCCCGCCCGCAGCGCCGTCGAGACGAACCCGCCCCGCCCGAACCGCTGCAACTTGTACCGCTCGCTGAACGGCTTCCCGATCCCCTTGAAGCCCTCCGGCATCACGCCGACCAGCTCACCGCTCTCCAGGAGCCGCTGCGCGTCCTCCGCGCAGGCCAGCGTGTGGCCGGCCTTGCGCGCCAGCTCGTTCACCACCGGCAGCATGAACACCAAGTCGGCCGCCAGAAGCCGCAGATGGCGCTCCGCCGGGTGGTTGTCGTGCACGGCGACCTGCATCATCAGGCCGTCGAGCGGCAGCGTCCCCGAGTGGTTGGAGACGATGAGCGCCCCGCCCTCGGACGGGATGTTCTCGATCCCCTTCACCTCGACCCGGAAGTACTTCTCCGCGATCGGCCGGAGCAGCGACATCAGGACCTGGTCGGTGAGCTCCTTGTCGTAGCCGAACTCGTCGACGTCGTAGTCCCCGGTGATCCGCCGCCGCAGGAACGACAGACCGCCCGCGATCCGCCGGTCCCAACCCCCGCCCCCCGCCTCGGGCTTCGCGGCCTCGCGCGGCTCGGGCACGGGCTCCTCCCGCTGCTGCGCCGGCAACGGCTGCACCTCGCGCACAGCCGCGGGCTCACCCGTGCGCCGCCCGCCGCCCGGGCCCCTGCGGCGCGCGGCCGCACCCTTGCCGACCGCCCCCCGCGACCTGTCGTCGTCGAACGGAATGACCTTGGCGTCCGCCATCGTTGCTGCGCTCCTCAGTTGGCGCTCTGCGTCGGGGGGTGGCTGGGCGTGCGGTCGCCGCCCAGGAAGGGCAGCGCGGCGATCCGGTCCACGGCCCCCGCGAGGGCCTGCGGCGGCAGCAGTCCCGGACCGCGGCCCCGTACGAAGTCCGCGAAGGCCTCCGCCGTCGTGTATGTGGGCCTGAACCCCAGGGTGTCCCGCATCTGGACTGTCGACACCACCCTCCCGTGCGTGAGCAGCCTGATCTGCTCGGGCGAGAAGTCCGTCACGCCCAGCGTACGCAGCGCGCCGCCCACCCAGGTCACGGCGGGCAGCAGCACGGGCACGGTCGGCCGCCCGAGCCGGCGCGAACACTGCGACAGGAGCAGCACGCCGTCCCCGGCGATGTTGAAGGTCCCGCTGTTGAGCGTGCCCCGGTCCGGATCGTGCGAGGCGATCCGCAGCACCTCGATCACATCGTCCTCGTGCACGAACTGGAGCCGCGGGTCGTAGCCGAACACCGTCGGCAGGACCGGCAGCGCGAAGTACTCGGCGAGCGGCGAATCGGCCGTAGGACCAAGAATGTTGGCGAAGCGCAGGACGCAGACGGCGACATCGGGGCGGCGCCGGGCGAACCCGCGCACATACCCCTCGACCTCCACGGTGTCCTTGGCGAAGCCGCCGCTCGGCAGCGACTTCGGCGGCGTCGTCTCCGTGAAGACGGCCGGGTCGCGCGGCGCCGACCCGTACACGTTCGTACTGGACTTCACGACGAGCCGCTTCACGCTCGGCGCCTTCTGGCACGCGCCGAGGAGCTGCATCGTGCCGATGACGTTGGTCTCCTTGACCGAGCCGCGGCCACCGCTGGCCAGCGGCGTCCCGGTCACGTCCATGTGCACGACGGTGTCCACCCGGTGCTCCGCGAGCACCCGCGCGATCGTCGGCTGCCGGATGTCGGCCTGGAGGAAGTCGGCGCCGCCCAGATGGTGCGCCGGCGGCACCGCGTCCACACCGATCACCCGGTCCACCTCCGGGTCACGCTGGATCCGTCGGACGAACCGGCCCCCCAGCTGCCGGGCCACCCCGGTCACGAGCACGACCTTGCCCAAGATCAGCGCCTACCTTCCGTCCCAGCCCCGCCGCGCTCCGCATGTACTGCTCGCGAGCCACGTTAGCGGTTAGGTGTTGCGCTGTGATGACCGCACGATGCAGGAAGTGACGACGGCCACAGACGCACGTACAGACCGTTACCGCTTGCACTTTCCCCTGTTCAACGAACAGGCACAACGACCCGGCACAAGGAACCGGCCACAACGCACTGCGGCCCTCCCACCGAACGGTGAAAGGGCCACAGTGTGCGCTTGACGCAGCAGTCGCTTACTTCTTGTTGCGACGCTGCACGCGGGTGCGCTTCAGCAGCTTGCGGTGCTTCTTCTTCGCCATCCGCTTACGGCGCTTCTTGATAACAGAGCCCACGACTACCCTCGCTCACTTCTCGGACAACCCCCGCAATGCGGGGACAATCACTCGGTGCGGGGCTGCATTGGGGCCCACACGACCTACGGAGGGCCAGCGTACCCCGCCCGAGCGCCGAGCCAGAAATCGAGGGCTTCGCAGGCTACGGATCAGCCTGCATCCACCCCCACATAGGACTCGCGGAGGTACTCGTGAACCGCTTGCTCCGGGACGCGGAAGCTCCTCCCCACCCGGATCGCGGGCAGATGACCGCTGTGCACCAATCGGTACACGGTCATCTTGGAGACGCGCATGACCGAGGCCACTTCCGCCACGGTCAGAAACTGCACCTCGTTGAGAGGCCTGTTGTCACCAGCAGCCATGACACACCTGAACCTTCCGCACTCGACGGCCACCGGCTTCCCCTTCCGGTGACTCAACGTCGTTGCGTGCTCACTCCCCAATGTAGGGGCGTGTGGTGCGAGTGGGGAAGAGGAGCAGCGATCGGCCGCCTACTGTGACAGACACGCTCGATTGAGTACATAGCGAGTAAGCGGTCGGTAGTAATCAGACCGCACAGCGTCATCAAGCGGAACGACGACGGACACCTGCCCCTCGGCCTCACCGACGAACAGTGCGGGATCATCCGTATCGGCCAGGCCGATGGCCTCGAACCCCAACTGACCTGCACCGCAGACCCATCCGTGGTCCCCCACGACCAACCCCGGCAGCGGCTCGCCGGCCTCCGCGAGCGCGGCCAGGGCGAGCCGAACCGGGAGCGGTGAGTGGGTGTGCGCGCCGGTCTCACTCCCGGGGGGCGTCGCGCCCGGTTCGCGCACCAGCGCGACTCCTCGTACGTAGTCAAGGTTGTACGTACGTAGACCAAACCGGGTCGTTATGTCGACACTGCGACCCTGCGCCGGGGTGAGGACAGGGCATCCCGCCGCCGACAAAGCGTCCGCCAACGCGGCGTAGAAACCGAGCAGTCGATGCGGATGTCCCGTCCCGATCAGTACCGGGGAGCGACTGTCGAGGGCCCGGCCGATGCGGTCCGCGAAGGCGTCGAGGGCCGTGAGCGTACGCTCCGGATCAATGACATCGCACCCCGAGGTGTGCCCGGGGTCCGCCGAGACCCCGCACTTGTCGGCCATGAGCGCGAGCAAGTCCCGCTGCCCCCAGGCCCATTCGGGATCGAGCCCGAGCAGCACACGCGGATCACGCGCCTCGAAGAGCCGGTAACTGCGCAGACTCTCCTCGCGGGAGGTCGCCACGGGCCCGGCAAGCCGAGCCGCCAAGAGGTGCGCACGCAGGGCGCCGGTGCTCAACACGCTTGTGATGCTGGTGCATTGAGCCGCCAGGTGCCTACAAAACGTCCAAACACCCCACAGTCGGAGTAACGGACGCTACAGCGCCCGCCTAGGGCAGCAGCCCCCGCAGCGGGAACGCCGCCTTCCGCGTCGCCAGGATCGCCTGGTCGAGCCGGTCCGCCGGGTCGTACCCGTCGCCCCACTCCCGGAACTCGACGGGCCACCGCCCGTCCGTCATCCGCGCCGGCGCCAACTGCCGTGTCCGCGCGAAGACTTCCTGCCGCCAGCCGTCCGGGATCACGGTCTCGGGCGCGATCTCCCGCCCCGCCGCGATGGCCACGAGATGCGTCCAGGACCGCGGCACCACGTCGACCACGGCATATCCGCCGCCGCCGAGCGCGATCCACTTCCCGTCCGCGTACTCGTGCGCCAGCTCGTGGCAGGCGGCCTGCACGGCCCGCTGCGCGTCGAGCGAGACGGCGAGGTGCGCGAGCGGGTCCTCGAAGTGCGTGTCGGCGCCGTGCTGCGTCACGAGCACCTGCGGCCGGAACTCCGCGAGCAGCTCAGGTACGACGGCGTGGAACGCCCGCACCCAGCCCGCGTCGCCCGTCCCCGCGGGCAGCGCGACGTTCACGGCCGTCCCCTCGGCGGCGCCGTCGCCCCCGGTCTCCTCGGGCCAGCCGGTCTGCGGGAACAGCGTGCGGGGATGCTCGTGCAGCGACACGGTGAGCACCCGCGGGTCCTCCCAGAAGGCGGCCTGCACCCCGTCGCCGTGGTGCACGTCCACATCCACGTACGCGACCCGCTCCACGCCCAGCTCCAGGAGCCGCGCGATGGCGAGCGCCGCGTCGTTGTACACACAGAACCCGGAGGCGGCGCCCGGCATCGCGTGGTGCAGGCCACCCGCGAAGTTCACCGCGTGCAGCGCGTCCCCGCGCCACACCGCCTCGGCCGCACCCACCGACTGCCCCGCGATCAGCGCGGACACCTCGTGCATCCCCGCGAACGCCGGATCGTCCGTGGTGCCGAGCCCGTACGCCTGGTCCGCCGCCTCGGGGTCCGCGGACGCGGCCCTGACCGCCGCCACGTAGTCCTCGCGGTGCACCAGCCGCAGCGTCGAGTCGCCGGCCCGCTTGGCGGCCACGACCTCGATGTCCCGCTCCAACCCGAAGGCCCCGACGAGACGCCGGGTCAGATCCAGTCTGACCGGGTCCATCGGGTGCCCGGGTCCGAAGTCATACCCCGCTACCGCCGGGTCCCACATCAACTGCGCGCGGCCGCTCATGCTTGCCACCGTATCGGTCCGTCCCGCTCCCGAAAGCAGGGGCGTACACGAGCGTCACCAGCACCAACGCCATCGGTACGAGCATCGCCCCGCGATAGCTCCACGCATCGCCCAGAGCCCCCACAAGCGGCGAACCCACCAGAAAACCAACATAATTGAAGATATTGAGCCGGGCGACGGCGGCATCCGACGCGTTCGGGAACATCCGCCCCGCCGCCGCGAACGTCTGCGGCACGATCACACACAGCCCGAGCCCGAGCAGCGTGAACCCGAGCATCCCCACCCAGGGCCCCGGCGCCACGGCCACCACACCGAACCCGGCGGCGGCCAGCACGGTCCCGCACCGCACCACCGCCACGGCCCCGAACCGCCGCACACCCACGTCCCCGACGGCCCGCCCCACGAGCGTCATGACCATGTAGACGTTGTACGGAACCGTCGACAGCTGCTCCGAGCTGCCCAGCACGTCCTGGAGGTACTTCGCGCTCCAGTTGGAGACGGTCGAGTCCCCGATGTACGCGAACGACATCACCAGGCACAGCGGCAACAGCATCTTGAAGACGAGCCCGCCGGACTGCTGCCGTACGGCCTCCTCCTCGGCGGCGACGCTCCCGTCGACGTACCACCGGCTCCCCACCAGACACAGCGGCAACAGCACGGCGGCGACGGGCAGATACGACACGAACAGCGACAGATCCCAGTGCGCCCCCACCCAGGCGAGCGAGGCCCCCACGATCCCGCCGAGGCTGTACGCGGCATGGAACCCGAGCATGATGCTGCGCCCGTACGCCCGTTGCAGGCTCACCCCGAGCATGTTCATCGACGCGTCGAGCGCCCCCACCGCGAGGCCGAACGCCCCGAGCGCCACGGCGACTTCCACCAGGTTGTCGCCGGCGCCCACGCCGAGCAGCGCCAGGAGCACGACGGGCTGCGACCACCGCAGCACCCGGCTGGGCCGCACCCGCTTCACCAAGTGCTCGGTGCCTACGCTGCCGGCCCCGGCAAGGATCGGCACCGCGGCCAGAAAGACGGGCAGCAGCCCGTCCGATATCCCGTACTGGTCCTGAATGGCGGGGATCCGGGTCACCAGCAGCGCGAACGCCGCCCCCTGCGCGAAGAAGCTGAACCCCAGCGATCTCCGCCCCCACCGCAGCGCACCTGCTATGCCATCGGTCCCATCGCTCATGGCGGCACAGCGTATGCCCCGCGCCTACCGCTGGGTAGATGGATCAAGGTCTCAATTCACCCGAGCAGGTCCGGCAGTTCCCTCATGTCACCGAACAACCCGGTGGCCCCGTCGAGCCGCTCCGCAGGCGTCATGCCCGTGAACCCGTACACATCCATCCCGGCGGCGACGGCGGCCTGCACGCCCAGCGGGCTGTCCTCGACGACGACGCACCGCTCCGGCGCCACCCCCATCCGCCGCGCCGCGTACAGAAACAGGTCGGGCGCCGGCTTCCCCCGCCCGACGTCCTGCGAGCTGAAGATCCGGTCGTCACCGAACCACTGGTCGAGCCCGGTCTTCCGATGCCCGACCCGGATCCGCTCATGACTCCCCGAGGACCCCACACAGAACGGCACCCCGTCGGCCGTCAGCTTCCCCAGTACGTCCACGACGCCGTCGACGGGCTCCAACTCCCGCTCGAACGCGGCGAACACCCGCGCATGAAAGGCGTCGTCGAAGTCGGCCGGCAGCCGCTCCCCGCTCCGCTCGTACACCGTGTCGTGTACGCGGTGCATGGCGGCGCCCATGTAATCGCGCAGGGAGTCCTCGTACGAGGTCGGGTGTCCGAGCTCGGTGAGATAGGCGGCCAGGAGCGTATTGGAGATGGGCTCACTGTCGACGAGAACACCGTCGTTGTCGAAGATGACGAGGTCGTAGCGCATAAACACGACCCTAAACGCAGAAAAGCCCCGTGCCGAATGGCACGGGGCTTTTCTCTAAAATTTGTTCGGCGGCGTCCTACTCTCCCACAGGGTCCCCCCTGCAGTACCATCGGCGCTGTAAGGCTTAGCTTCCGGGTTCGGAATGTAAC